>CAMCFL010000245.1 GCA_945873715.1 Akkermansia muciniphila | reverse complement strand
AGTACCGGCCGCAGTTGGCAGTCTACGCGCTGGCGTTGGCGCGGATCCATGGCAGGCCGGTTACCGGACGCTGGCTCCATTTCCTGGCGACCGGCGAAAGCGTGGAGGTGTGAGGCGGAGGCGGGGGGTGGAATCTCAGAATCCGGTTGTCGTTGGCTGGGGTCCGTTCAGAATTCGCCCATGCCTTTCTGGCGTCGAGTGGCGGGTCGGTGGGGGCTGGCCCTGATGTTCGCCCGGATCGGGCTGGGGGCCGGAGCGGAGGTCAACCCGGCGGCGGCGGGGTTGGCAGCGGTGGTGGGTCCGAGTCGGCTTTCCTTCGAGGTGACCCTACCGCCGGCGGTCTTGGGCTCAACGCAGGACGCGCGCTTGCTGGTCGTCCTGGCGGCCCCGGGACGGGGGGAACCGCGGGATCGGATCGGGAGTCTTGGATCGGAAGCGCCCACCTTGCTGGGCGTGGACGTGCCGGCGGGAACCAAGGCGGGCAAGATCCGGGTTGGCGGTGGAGCGGCGGTGTTTCCCTGGCGGTCGCTCGGCGAATTGCCGGCGCGATCCTACGCGGTCCAGGCCGTGCTGATGACCAATCGCGACCTCTGGTTCCCCGGGGCTCCCGGGAATTGGTACTCGGCTCCGATGACGGTCTCCGTCGACGCGAGGCAGCGACCGGCGGTGGCTTTGGAACTCAGCCGGTCGTTGCCGCTGGATTCCCTCCCGCCGGAGAAGGAGTTCGTCCGGTACCGCCGGATCCGTTCGGAGGTGCTGAGCCGGTTCTGGCAACGCGAGATGTTCGTCCGGGTCGGGATCGCGTTGCCCCGGTCCTGGGAAACCGAGACAGCACGGCGCTATCCGCTGGTGATCGATATTGGAGGGTATGCGTCCCGGTATGATCGGGCGGCCGAATGGGCGCGCGAGAACTCCGAGAAGCGTGGTACCTGGCTGGCACCGGAGACTCCGCAGATGATCTGGGTGACCGTCGATGGCGCGGGGCCGTTGGGGGATCCATACCAGGTGGACTCCGCGAATCACGGACCCTACGGAGCCTCGTTGGTGGAGGAGATCATCCCGGCGATCGAGCACGAGTTCCGGGCGATTGGCCAGCCGTGGGCCCGGTTCACCACCGGTGGCTCCACGGGCGGATGGGTCTCGTTCGCCTTGCAGGTGCTTTACCCGGACCTGTTCGGGGGTTGCTGGAGTGGGTTTCCGGACCCGCTCGATTTCCGGGATTTCCAGTTGGTGAACCTGTATCGGGACACGAACGCGTTCGTGAACACGGAAGGCTTCGAGCGCCCAAGCGCGCGGACGTTGCGCGGCGATGTGAAGTTCACCATGCGCCATGAGGTGCAGTACGAGAACGTGCTGGGGCTCGGTCATCGATACACCCGCAGCGGGGGCCAGTGGGGCGCATGGAATGCGACCTTCGGCCAACGATTGAAGAACGGACTGCCGGATCCCGCGTGGGATCCGCAGACCGGGGCCATCGCTTCGGGAACGGCGGCGCAATGGCAGCGCTGGGACCTGCGCAAGGTCATGGAGGAGAACTGGGACACCCTCGGTCCGAAACTGCGTGGGAAGTTGCGGGTCTGGGTGGGGGAATCCGACGAGTACTTCCTCAACAACGGCGTTCACCGCATGGAGGCCTTTCTCAAGGGAGCCCAGCCTCCGGCGGAGGCACGGATCGAGTTTGGTCCGGGTAAGGGCCATGGTTGGACGCCACTCCGGTCGGACGCGCTGCTGCGGGAGATGCAGGAAGCCGCCGATCGCGGGGCGCCGAAGGAAGTGGGACGTGAGGCCTATTTCCGGAGCCGGTTCCTCCATGGTTCCAGTTGCGTGGCCTGCAAGGGCGGCCGGTGATCCCGGCTTGCCTGACCTACCCCGACACCGAACACTGCCCCCGGATGCAGCCGTTCCAGATCATCTTCAATCCGACCAGTGCCGCCGAGTTGGCCAAGCTCCCCCGCGACCTGCAGTTGCATATCCTCGGGCAGTTCCGTGGGCTCCCCCAGGAACTTCAGCGCGAGGACTCGCATTTCGGATCCCTGGCCCGGAATGGTCGGACCCTGATCCGTTACCGCCTGGGCGAGTACCGCCTGTACTTCGAACGTCACCTGCTCGGCATCGTGGTCCACCGGATCCTGAGCAAGAACACCGTCCGCGATTTCCTCTTCCGCTCGAACCTCCCCATGGGGGAAGACGAGCAACTGCAGGATAATCCCAAGTTCTGGGAACTGATCGAATCAGCGAAGTGAGGGGACACCTCTTGAGTTTGTCATGGAGGTAGGCCGCCTGCCCTCAGGCGGCGATGAGGACACGCCCGCTGAGGGCAGCGGGCCTGCAACGACGGCAGCAAACTCAAGATCCACCCAAGTGAAGGACCAGTCCGTCACCGGCTTGTAACGGTTGCGCCATTGATTCACGGTGCCGCCATGCCTAGGACAGGATCCAGCATGGCGAAGATCTTGGTGGTGGACGATGAACCGGATGCCCTGGAGTTGGTCGGCTTCAATTTGAAGCAGGCCGGCTTTGAGGTGATGACAGCCGACGATGGTGCCGAGGCACTGAAGAAGGCGCGGGAGGCTTTGCCAGACCTGATCCTGCTCGACCTGATGCTTCCGGAGGTGGACGGACTGGAAGTGTGCAAGTCGCTCAAGCGGGACGTCGCGACAGCGTCCATCCCGGTCATCATGCTGACCGCCAAGGCGGCCGAGATCGACCGGGTCCTGGGACTGGAATTGGGGGCGGACGATTACGTGACGAAGCCGTTCAGCCCGCGGGAACTCGTCTTGCGGGTAAAGAACCTCCTCAGGCGGAAGACGGAGCCGACCGAGCAACCGGAGGAACTGGTCTTCGGCGAGTTGATCATCCACATCCCCCGTCATCTGGTGCTGGTGAATCGCCAGCGGGTCGATCTGACCGCGACCGAATTCAAGCTCCTCACGACGCTGGCCATGCGGCGTGGACGGGTCCAGAGCCGCGATCAGTTGCTTCAGGACGTCTGGGAGTACGACAACATCATCGATACCCGGACCGTGGACACGCACATGCGGCGGTTGCGGGAGAAGCTGGGTTCCGCCGCGCGTTACCTGGATACGGTCCGGGGGGTGGGCTACCGCTTCGTGGAAGGCTGATCCCGCCGACGCATGTGGCTGACGATTGCAGTGGGTGGAGTGAGCCTGGGTCTGGTGGCCTGGATGGTCCACCGTGAACAGGTGACGCTGCAGCGGCTCCGAGAGGCATCCCTCCGTCTGGCCGAGCTCAAGACCCAGCGCCACCTCGAACTGGTCGAGGAGCAGTCCAAGCAGCAGGCGTTGCTCGACAGCATGGTCGAAGGAGTTTTGCTGCTCGATCCGCAGGGTCGGGTCAAGCACATGAACCCCGCCCTGGTGCGGTTGTTCGGGCTCTCCGGCGAGAAACGCGGGATTGCGGTCGCGGAAGCCCTTCCGGTGCCGGGCTTGTCGGAGTTGGCCGCCCGCACGGTCCAGCAGGGCCGGTTGACCGATCAGGAAGTGGAGTTGCCGGGGGATCCCGGAAAGATCCTTCAGATCAACGCGGTGGCATTGCGTGATCCGGACCGGATGCTCGCCGGAACGCTTTTCGTCTTCCACGACCTGACGCAGCACAAGCGTTTGGCGGAACAACGCCGGGAATTCGTCGCCAACGTCAGTCACGAGCTGCGCACGCCCCTGTCCCTGATCAAGGGTTATACGGAGACCCTCCTCGCCGGGGCGAAGGAAGATCCCGACACGGCCACCCGATTCCTCCAGATCATCGACAAACACGCCGATCGCCTGACGTTCCTCATCGAGGATCTGTTGACCATCTCGAAGCTCGAGTCGGGGCAGGTCATCATGAACCTCCAGCCCACCGCCCTTCACGAGGTGGTCGCCCAGGTGCTTGAAGATCTGAAGGCCAAGGCTGCGGAACGCGGCACCGAGCTTCGCAATGAAGTGGCCCAGACCCTGCGCATCCACGGCGATGGCGACCGACTTCAGCAGGTGATCTCCAACCTGGTGGACAATGCCATCAAGTACGGACGCCCCGGCGGACGCGTGGTGGTCGGGGCCCGATCCCTGCATGAGGACATCGTCGAAGCATGGGTTGCCGACGATGGCCTGGGCATCCCGATGGAGGCGCGCGAACGGATCTTCGAGCGCTTCTACCGCATCGACAAGGGACGCTCCCGCGAGCAGGGCGGAACCGGCCTTGGCCTGAGCATCGTCAAGCACATCGTCCACGCCCACGGCGGCGAGGTAAGGGTGGAGAGTGAACCCGGCCGCGGTTCGTGCTTCTACTTCACCCTGCCACGGGTGAACGAGTCGGGGGACTGAGTTGGGTGGTCTTCGGCCCGCTGCCCCCAGCGGGCGTTGACTCATCTCCGCCTGAGGACAGGCGGCCTACATCCCTGGATTCCATCTCTCACCGGCAGGGCGCTTACAGCGGGACCTTGGGGATCGCTGACTGGAAGCGCCGGAGGTCCGCGTCGTCGGAGCGGACGGATTGATTCTGGAGGTAAGGCGGCATCTGCGAGATCCGGCGGGAGGCGTTGGAGACCAGCTTCCAGGCTTCGGCGTGGCCGTCTGCGAAGGAGAGGGTCAAACCGAAGTTGTGACGGGCGGCGGGGAAATCGATCCAGCGGAAGTCCCCCGGTTGGGTGACCACGAAACGGGCGTTCTCGATGCTGTTTTCGTGTTCATCGACGAAGACAAAAGCCGCGCTCGGAGCGGGATTCACCACCTGGCTCAGCTTGTGCCAGCAGGTGCGATCGGATGGATTCGGTTCGTCGTTCATGTAGGCGCTCATCGAGACGCTGCGGCTGCGGCGGACCTTGCCTTCGTCCCGCACGGTCGAGCGGTCGGCGGGACATCGGTAGATGGCCGGGGAACGGTTGTAGGGGAAGAGCAGGCCGCGCTGGAGGTTGGCGGTGTTGGTGTCGGTGTAGGCGTTGCCAGTGACCCAGGTCCGGGCCGTGGCGTTCGCCCCGGTCCGTCCGCCACTGAGCACGGTCTCGTTGGGCGGGAGTTCATCCCGGTGATCGTCGATGTACATCAACCAGGCCAGGTTCAGTTGCCGGTAGTTGCTCAGGCACTGGACCTGAAGCGCCTTCGCCTTCGCCTTGCCCAGGGCCGGCAACAACATCCCGGCGAGGATCGCGATGATGGCGATCACCACCAAAAGTTCGATGAGGGTGAAGGCGGAGGGAGGACGAAGACGGATTCCTGAAGCCCCAAACGCGCCGATGACTGGGAGGTTCACCTTCCCAATGGAACATCGAACCGTCCGGCCAGCGAACGGATTCTCGCCGGCCTAGGGCGCGTCTTGAGTTTGTCATGGATGTAGGCCGCCTGCCCTCAGGCGGCGATGTGAAAGCGCCCGCTGAGGGCAGCGGGCCTACATCCGTGATAACCAACTCAAGATGCCGCTCCCTGCTCACCTCCGTCCGTCATACCACATGGAGCAGGCCTCGCGACTGGATAGGGTGGCGCGGGGGCGGAACACGGCGCGGAAAAAGAAGGACAGCATCTCGCCGGTGCGATAGAGGCGGATCTTCCGGGCGGAGGTGATCAGCGGGGTCCGGCTCAGGATGACCAGCTTCCGGCCCCGGGCCC
>CAMCFL010000244.1 GCA_945873715.1 Akkermansia muciniphila | reverse complement strand
TCGGGGGTCGATCTTCCCGTGACGCTCTCGGATGGGCTCGATCTGGTGGCCGACGCGCGACCGGATGGCGAAGTGCGCGTCTGGCGGCGGGCGACTGGTTCGACCTTGTGGAGGCATCAATCGGCGGCCGGACGCCCGATTCGCTCCCTTGAGTTCAGTGGCGCGGGTCGATGGCTTGCCATTTCGGACGAGACGGGGGTCCGCATCGTGGATGGATCCAATGGATCTGCCCTCTTCGAGCAACCGGGGCAGTGGTTGGGGTTCTCCGCGGACGACCACTTCGCGGTGGTGGCCGGTCGGGACCGTCAGATTGGGTTTCGCGAACTTCCATCCGGTCGACTGGCGCGGGCCCTGGCCTTGCCCGATGCCGCGGTCGGAGCCCTGGCCGTGTCCGATGGGCCGGGCCTGCCGCAGGTTCTCGTTCAATGGAAGGACCACCTGGAGGTGATCGATCCGCGAGTCGGTGAATCGGTTCAACGGTTGCCGTTCTTTCGCGGGGAGGTTCGCGCGGTGGTCTGGCGCGACGGTTGTCTGCTGGTGGGTGACCACGCCGGTGGGCTTCGGCTGTGGAACCTGCGCAGCGGGCAATTCCGGGATCTGGCCGGACATCGCAATCCCATCCGTCGTCTCGTGCTTTCCCCGGATGGGACCTTGGCCTGGTCGATCTCGGATGACGGGCAGACGTATCTCTGGCACGGGCGGACGGGGCAACTGCTGGGGCAATCGGAGCTTTGGCAGCCTTTGCTCTTCAGTGCGGACGGTGCCCGGTTGGTCTATCTGGACGGAGGGGAATTTGGCATCGCCCGGATGCAAGGGCCCATCGGGGTGACTTCCATCCCGCTGCGGGGTGGGACGACGGTCCGCCATGTGGGGTTCAGTCCGGACGGACAATGGGTTGTCGCCGTGGGACCCACCGGGATTTCGCTGATCGAGCCGATTCTGGGGCAAGTCGTCGATTCCAGTCCGATCTACGGTGCGGTCTCCGCTCATTTCGAGCCCAAGGGCCAGCGCGTGGCGGTCGTTCACCGGTCAGGCATCCGCTGGTTTGAGCTCCGGGAGGTGGGTCGACGGATGACGCTGGTTCCCGCGGGTGACGCTCCACCCCCCCGTTCGGCGTGGCTGGAGGCCGCCCCAGGGGACGGGGATGATCGGACTCTGCTGATTCCCGACGGGCGTGGATTGTTGCTCCGGTTCGATCTCGTCGACGGTCAATGGCTACCGTTGCAGAAGGAGTTGGAATCCGCCCGAGCGGCGACCATCGATCCGGGCGGGCGCTGGCTTGCAGCGCAATCCGAAGGCTTGCGTCTCTCGGTGTTCCCGGTCGGAGGCGGGAAGCGGGTACTTGAACTTGAACCCGGTGCCGGAAGCCCGGCGTTCAGTCCCGATGGCCGACACCTTTTGGTGGCAGGCGGCGAGATGCACCGGGTGTTCAGCACCGACGACTGGCGTCCATCACTGGCGGAGTCGACCGGTGCTGGAAATGCAACCCCGGGAATGGGCCGATGGTCCCGGTACGGCCGCGCGTTTGCGGTGGCCAGTCCGCGCTCGGGAGTCCTGGTGGTTTCCACCGAGTCCTGGCGCCCGGTGGTGCGGCTGGATTCCATGCTGCCCATCTCCTGTCTGGCGTTTGATCCCCATGGCCGACGTCTTGCCGCGGGAACCGATGACGATCACGTCCTCCTCTGGGGTCTGCCTGAATTGCGGCAGGCGCTGGCACCTCTGGGATTGGCTTGGGCCGAGAAGATTTCTCCGGAAGGGAACTCCTCGCCTTCCGTTGGGACCGTCGGCAGGAGACAGGCACCCCCCATCGAGCCGACGCTCGCCCGGATCCTTCATCGGAGTCCAGGATCGGGTCCCGAGGTCGTGGATCTGGGTTGTTGTCTCAACGAAGCGCTCGATTCCGCCGAGGAATCCTTCACGGGGCCCCGTGATCGGCCCTACGCACTGCCCGTGGGCTCCAGTCCGTTCGGGGGGATTGAGTTCGATCTCCGAGGCTATGTCCGGTTGGCTGGGATCATGGAGAAGGGGGCGCGCGGGCTTTGGCCGACGGCGATCGAGGATGTACCGGTGGGCCGGACCGTATCGGGACTGGCCCTTCTGATGACGGCCCTGGCCGATGGACCCGACCACCGTGAGGGGCAGGAGATCTGCCGATTCCGGGTACGCTGGCAGGATGGGGCTGTGCAGGAATGGCCATTGCGATTCGGCGACGAAGTGGGTCCGTGGCGGGCGGATCCCATCCGGGACAAGCCTTCAAAAGCGACTGTGGCGTGGGAGGGATTGAGCGAAGCGGGAGAGGCCCTGCACAAGGTCAACCGCCTCTACTCGTATCGCTGGAAGAATCCGCGACCCCGGGTTGCCGTCGACCGGATCTCGTGGATCGGGGGAGGGCAAACCTGCGGGTTGCGGGTTGCCGGAGTCACCGCGCTCAGGGAATGACGGGATTGGCGGTGAGGAACGGTCTTCGAAAAAGAAGCTCCGCCCAGCCTTGCGGCTGGGCGGAGAACCGAACCAACACGCCCTGACGAGGACCAGTCGCCAGAGCACACGATCTGCGCCGAAGCCGGAAGGCCTGTGCAAGCCCAACCGCAAGGTCGGAGGTCTTCCATCTTTAACGCTGTCTGTACCTCTGGGGGTCGGGATGGGGAAGTTGCAGGAAAGGAAGAGATTCTCCAAATCGTCCTGACGAAAGGTTCCGCTTTGAATTGGGAACGAGATCCTTGGAGGGACAAGCTCTGCGAGTCCGAGATCACGGACTCGTGGAACTCGTCCCTCCGGGGCGGTGCGAGGATCTGCCTTCCGCCTTTTCATCGGGGGCGGCTTTACCTAGGGTCGCGGTCTCTTTTTCCGGATGCCGACCGTTTACATCAAAACCTACGGATGTCAGATGAACGAGCGCGACAGCGAGGCGGTCGCCGCTCAGCTGGTTGGGCGCGGGTATTCGCTGGTGGATGAGGAACAGGGTGCGGACGTGGTCCTGCTGAATACTTGCAGTGTTCGTGATCTGGCTGAGCAGAAGGCGCTTGGAAAGATGCAGGCGATGGTTGGTCACTCCCGCAAGCATCGCACAGGACAAGTGTTCGGGTACCTTGGGTGCATGGCTCAGAGCCGGGGACAATCGTTGGCTGAGGGAGTCGACGGAGTCCAGTTGGTGTTGGGAACCCAGAAATTTCATCGGGCCGCCGATCATGTGGAAGACCTTCTGACGGGTCGGCAGAAGGTGGTGGTGGATACCGATGCGGAGGAGGGAAGTCAGTCGAAACTGGCCGAACATCTCTCCACGGCGGCAGCGCCCGGGCGCCGGCAGGTCTCTGCGTTCGTGAGCATCATGCAGGGCTGCAACCAGCATTGCACCTTCTGCATCGTTCCCTTTACCCGAGGCCGCGAGCGGAGCCGCACCATCCCTGAAATCGTCGAGGAATGCCGACGTCTGGTGGATCACGGAGTGCGCGAGATCACCCTGCTTGGGCAGATTGTCACCAGCTTTGGTCGGCGGGAATACGCGGTGGTGGATGGGCGGAGTCCTTTCGTCCAGCTCATCGAGGCGGTGCACGAGATCGATGGCCTGGAAAGGATCCGGTTTACGTCGCCCCATCCCAAGGGATACGGCTCGGATCTGATTGAGGCTTACGGCCGGCTTCCCAAGCTGGTTGAAAGCGCTCATCTCCCTCTCCAATCGGGGGCGGATCGGGTGCTCCGG
Organism: Akkermansia muciniphila; assembly: GCA_945873715.1. GTDB lineage: Bacteria > Verrucomicrobiota > Verrucomicrobiia > Limisphaerales > UBA9464 > UBA6176. Next base: position 1,911 of record CAMCFL010000244.1, on the reverse strand, counting down.
GAGATGCACCGGGGCTACACCCGGGCTCGCTTCGAGGAGATTGTCGCCGGCTTGCGGGCCGTACAGCCCGGCATCGGCATCACCACGGATATCATCGTTGGGTTTCCGGGTGAGACCGAGGCGGACTTCGAGGAAACCCTTTCCCTGTGCCGATCGATCGAGTTCGACAACGCCTTCGTCTTCAAGTACTCGCCGCGGCGTGATACCCCGGCGGCTTCCATGGCGGGAGCCCTGCCGGAACCGCTCATCGAAGAGCGCCATCGTCGCTTGCTGGACGTCATCAACGAGGTCGGAAAGCGCCGGTACGATGCGATGGTTGGCCGGATTGTCCCAATCCTCGTGGAAGGCATCAGTCGCCGGAATGCCACTCGGTATGAGGGGCGGACCCGATGCAACAAGATCGTGGTTTTTACCGGCGCGCCCCGTCACGTCGGGCAGGTCATTCCAGTGCGGGTGGAACGGGTCGGCACCTTCACGCTTTACGCGGATCCCTCCGTGATCGGCGTGGATGAAGTCGAAGGTTCTGCCGGGAACGGGGATGAGGTCGCGGCTGAAGCCGGCCTGAAGGTGGTGGAAATGACGGCGGTCAGGGAATTGAATCGATGACTCTCTCGCAGATCTTTCTGGTTTTGGGTGCGGCACACGCGGCGGCGGGCTTGTGGTTCTCGTTGTCTCCGGGCCCGGCCGGCGCTTGGTTGCGTCGCTTCCCCCGGCAGGTGGTGCCTGGCATCTTCCTGATGTTGTTGGGGACGGCTTGGTTCGTCTGGAACCTGCAGCGGACGGACGTCAGTGACTTTGCCGAGTGGCAACCGATCCTGCTGGCAGGCTTTGTCCTGCTGGGGGTTGGCTGCTGCATCTTCGTCCAGGATTACCTGGCCATCCGGGGCGGGACGGTGGTGGCGCTTCTGGTCTGCGACTATTTTCTGGATGTCCGCCGCCCGAGCGACAACCCGTGGTCCGTGGTCCTCTCGGTCTGGTGTTATGGAGTGATCGTCTGTTCGGTCTGGTGGGTGGGCTCGCCCTGGCGGGTTCGCGACCTGGCATCGTGGATGACGGCGGTGCCGGGACGCCTGCAGCGAATTGGGTGGGGTTTGGCCGGGTTTGGTGCCGGAATGGTGGCCTTGGGATTGGTTGCAATTCGGTAACCAAAACAGGGCTTGCTAGCGGTTGTATGGACGGTCTAAGGTCCGCGCTCCTTTACGGGTTTGGACCGTTTGATGGTCCGAGTCGCAAGATTTTTTGGATTATGTCAGTCAAGATTCGCCTAAAGCGCACTGGAGCCAAGAACAGCCCGGTGTATCGGATTGTGGTCGCCGACAACCGGAGCCCCCGGGATGGTAAGTTCATCGAGGAAATTGGAACCTATCAGCCGCGGCAGAAGGGCACCAACTACACGTTGAACCTCGAGCGTGCCAAGTACTGGATCGGTGTGGGGGCACTGCCTTCGGACACGGTCAATTCCTTCATCAAGAAGGCAGACCGCGCGGCGGCTGCACTGGCCCCCGCGGCTTGAAGGGCGCACCCTTTTCCTTGTTCGTCCCATTGACGGTCGCATGCGACCGTCACTGCGGGATGGCAGTCTCCAGGTTCCCCATCAATCCCTCGCACCTCAGATTCCATGGATGAATTCGTCGATTTTGTGGCTCGCGGCTTGGTGGATGATCCGGAGTCCGTCTCAGTGACGACGGCGGAGCGGGGTGGAATGTCGGTGATCGAATTGCGTGTTGCTCCCGCTGACGTGGGGAAGGTGATCGGCCGGCGAGGCACGACCATCCAGGCAATCCGATCGCTGGTTCAGGTTGGCGGTGCAAAGGCGGGTCGCCGGTGCACGGTTGACTTGGTGGAGGATTGAATTTTCACCCGCGGGATGGGATGCGGGTAGATGTTTTAACTCTGTTTCCCGCGATGTTC
>CAMCFL010000243.1 GCA_945873715.1 Akkermansia muciniphila | reverse complement strand
GAACACCGGCGGCCCCTGGGAATTCGGCGTCGCCGAGGCCCAGCAGACGCTCATGTTGAATGACCTCCGTTCGCGCATCGTGCTGCGGACGGACGGTGGGATGAAGACCGGGCGCGACATCGTCATTGCCGCCCTTCTGGGCGCAGAGGAATTCAACTTCGGCACGGCCGCCCTGGTTGCCGCGGGATGCGCCATGTTCCGCGTGTGCCACCTCAACACCTGTCCCGTCGGCGTGGCGACCCAGAAAGAGGAGCTCCGGCTCAAGTTCCGGGGCAAACCCGAGAACGTGGTCGCCTACTTCAATGGCGTGGCCCAGGAGGTTCGCGAGATCCTCGCCCAACTGGGATTCACCCGGCTCGACGACCTGGTTGGACGGACGGAACTGCTTCAGAGGCGGCCGGTCGAGGAACTCCCCGAGGAAGTCCGTGAGAAGGCCGCCACACTCGAGATCGAACGACTGCTCACCCAGGTTGACCCCACCGGAGCAGCGACCCGCCTCCATACCCGGGAACGGAATGAACGCTTCGGCGATTCCTCACTCGATGATCGGATCATGACCGACGCGCGGGTGGCGCTTCAGGGCAATGGAACAGCCCAACTCACCTACAAGGTGACCAATGTCCACCGCAACATCGGCACCCGCGTCTCGGGACACATCGGTTATGTCTACGGTGAAAAGGGCCTGCCGGACGGTTCCGCCATCCAGATTGCACTGCGCGGTTCCGCAGGCCAGAGCCTTGGCTGCTTCCTCGCCAAGGGCGTCGAACTCCACCTCACCGGCGAGGCCAACGATTACGTGGGCAAGGGCATGAACGGGGGCCGGATCGCGATCCGTCCACCGGAGGGCATGGGCTACGAGTGGGCCACCAACTCCATCTGCGGCAACACCTCCCTCTACGGTGCCACCGGGGGTGAACTGTTCGCCGCCGGTGGTGCCGGGGAACGCTTCGCCGTCCGCAACTCCGGCGGCATTGCCGTCGTCGAGAGCGTCGGCGACCACGCCTGCGAGTACATGACGGGCGGAACCGTGGTGGTCCTGGGCGAAACCGGCCGCAATTTCGGTGCCGGCATGTCCGGCGGACGCGCCTATGTGTGGGACCCCCACCATCGGCTCCCGGATCGGCACAATCCGGGGATGGTGAGCCTCGAACGCCTCACCGACGCGGATGAATCCAGCGCCGTCGAGCGACTGATCACCCGGCATCTCGAGCTCACCGAATCGCCGCGGGCGCGACAACTGCTTGCCGACTGGGCTCTCTCCAGGAGTCAGTTCCTGGTGGTGGTGCCGAATCCCTCCGAAGCCCGACCCGCGCAGCAACCGGTGCACGAACCCGAGAAGGCGTCGGCCCAACCGGTCTCCGAGGCCAAGCCAGTGGCCCGCGGGGGATACTGAGCGTCGCTGGGCGGTGCATCCTGAGTTTGTTTTGACGGTTGCAGGCCCGCTGCCCTCAGCGGGCGCTTCTGCCTTCGCCGCCTGAGGACAGGCGGCCTACAGCCATCACCGTCTCAAGAGGCCCCATCGCTGAGCGGTGCAGTTCTTCGACTGCATCCCGGAGGCCCCTCGGCTACAGTCGGGGCATGTCGCCATCCGAAGCCGCATCGCTTCTCGACCGCTTCCAACGCGGTGAGGTGGACCGCCCAGCGGTCCTGCACGCATTCCAGGCCGCTCCCGTCACCGACCTGGGCTTCGCCGTCGTGGATACCCACCGGGCGCTCCGGAAGGGTTTTCCCGAAGTCATCTTCGGTGCCGGGAAGACCCCGGAACAGTTGGTCGCCATCGCCGCCCGGATCGTCGAGGCCGACCACCGCGTGCTGGCCACCCGGGTGACACGGGAGCACGCCGAGGCCCTTCGGTTGGTATTCCCGAACGCCCTCCACCACGAAATGGCCCGCTGTCTGACCGTCGAAACCTCCCCCCTCCCGAAGCGCGGCGGCATGATCGCCGTGGTCGCCGCCGGCACCACGGATCTTCCGGTCGCCGAAGAGGCCGCGGTCACCGCCGAGTTCATGGGCAATCACGTGCAACGGATCTATGACGTCGGCGTCGCCGGTCTCCATCGTCTCCTGCGCCGGTTGCCCGAAATCCAGCAGGCTTCGGTGGTCATCGTCGTCGCCGGGATGGAAGCCGCCCTGCCCTCGGTCGTTGGTGGACTCATCGCCGCCCCGATCATCGGCGTGCCGACCAGCGTCGGCTACGGATCCCATTTCGGGGGTCTGACGGCACTGCTGGGCATGCTCAACTCCTGCGCCAGCGGGCTGACGGTCGTCAACATCGACAACGGCTTTGGTGCTGGTTACGCCGCCAACGCCATCAACACCCTCGCCCACCCGTGAAACGCCTGCACCTGGACCTCTCCGCCGGCATCGCCGGCGACATGTTCGTCGGAGCCCTCCTCGACCTGGGCGTCGACGCCCGCCAACTGGAACATGAGCTGCGACGGTTGCCTCTGGACGGCTACCACCTTCATGCCGAGCGGAAGCTCAAGGCGGCCATCCACGGCACCAAGTTCGATGTGCACCTCGCCGGCACCGATTGCGGCCACAGCCATGACACCACCCACGCACACTCACATGGCCATGACCACGGACCGGATTCCGATCACACCCATGGACGCGATCACGCCCAGATCCGGGACCTGATCGGAGCCAGCACCCTTTCACCCTGGGTTCGCGAACGGGCTCTCGCCGTCTTCCAGCGCATCGCTTGCGCCGAAGGCAAGATCCATGGACTCCCCGCCGAACGCGTCCAGTTCCACGAGGTCGGCGCGGTGGATTCGATCGTGGACATCGTGGGTGCGTGCATTGCCCTCGAAATGCTGGGGTGTCCGGTCGTCACGGCCAGTGCCGTGGTGGAGGGCACCGGATTCGTCCGATGCGCCCACGGGCGGATGCCGTTGCCGGCAGCGGCGACCCTCGAGATCCTCGGGACCCGCGGCATCGCCATCGCCCAGTGCGAAGAACCCCACGAGATGGTCACCCCAACGGGAGCTGCGTTGCTGGCGGAATTCGCTACCTCTTTCGGTCCGATGCAGGGCGTGGTGGGTGCCCGGATCGGCTATGGGCTGGGCACGCGGGACCATCGTTCCCGGCCCAATGTCCTGAGGGCGATCCTCTGGGAGGAAGCGGCGGCCCCGGCTTCGCTGGACTGGGAGTCCGACACCGTGGCGGTGCTGGAGACGAACATCGACGACCTGAATCCGGAGATTCTCGGAGCGGTGCTGGAAAAGGCCCTGCGACTCGGGGCGCTCGACGCCTTCCACACCCCGGTGCAGATGAAGAAGCAGCGTCCGGGCGTGCTGCTCACCCTGCTGTGTCCGCCGGAGGATGCGGACGCCTTCACCGAGTTCCTCCTGACCGAGACCAGTGCCTTCGGCGTGCGGCAGACGATGGCGGCCCGTCGGAAGCTGCGACGGGAGTTCGCCGAGGTGAAGACCGGTTTTGGAACCGTGAAGGTCAAGCTGGGACGACTCTCGGGCCGGATCGTGCAGATCGCCCCGGAGTTCGAAAGCTGTCGATCCATTGCGTCGATGGCCGGAGTCCCGGTGAAGGAGGTCTACACCGCCGCCGTCGTGGCTGCTTCCGCACTCGGGACCAGCAAATGAACCGGCCATTCCTCCACTCAAACTGAGTCTCAACCTCATCCGATCCCCACCTGATGCAGCGCATCGCCGTCCTCAATGTCGTTGGGCTCACCCGTTCCCTCATTGGGCCGCACATGCCGCGGCTCCTGAAGTTCCGCCAACGCAGCCAACTCTCCGTCATCGACCCAGCCTTGCCGGCGCTGACCTGCACTGCGCAGTCGACCTATGTCACCGGTCGCCCTCCTTCGGGCCATGGGATCGTCGCCAACGGTTGGTATCATCGGGAACTGGCGGAAGTGCAGTTCTGGAAACAGTCCAATCACGTCGTCCACGGTCCAAAGATCTGGGACGACCTCCGCGCCGCGCTGCCGGGCTTCACCTGCGCCAAGACCTTTTGGTGGTATAACATGTATTCGAGCGCGGATTACTCCGTGACGCCGCGCCCGATTTATCCGGCCGATGGACGCAAGGTGTTCGACATCTACTCCTGGCCTTACGAGTTGCGTCCGGGCCTGAAGGCCACGCTCGGCAACTTTCCCTTCCCCACCTTCTGGGGACCGGCGGCAGGCCTGCCTTCACCTCAGGGCGCGCCGGAGGCGGCGTCCCGCTGGATTGCCAACTCCGCGATGTGGATCGAGGAACGACACCGTCCCACCCTCCAACTCGTCTACCTGCCTCACCTCGATTATAACTTCCAGCGCCTGGGTCCCGATCATCCTTCCATCCCCGCCGACCTCGCCCGGATCGATACCATCGTTGGCGATCTCATTGATTTCTTCGAGTCGCGTCAGGTGCAGGTCCTGATCCTGAGCGAGTACGGGATCACCCCCGTCCACACGCCGATCCATCTCAACCGTCTGTTCCGGGAGAAGGGTTGGATCACCGTGAAGGAGGAACTCGGCCTGGAACTGCTGGATGCCGGTCAATCGCGCGTGTTTGCCGTCGCCGACCATCAGGTGGCACATGTCCATGTTCAGGACCCCGCACTGCTCCCCGCCGTACGGGCCCTGCTCGAATCGACCCCCGGGATCGCCCTGGTCCTGGATCAGGACGGGAAAAGACGGATCGGGCTCGACCACCCCCGCGCCGGCGATCTGGTGGTGTTCTCCGACCAGGATGCCTGGTTCACCTACTACTACTGGCTGGAGGATCAACTGGCGCCGGACTTCGCCCGCTGCGTGGACATCCATCGCAAGCCCGGCTACGACCCCGTCGAACTGTTCCTCGATCCCAGCCTGTCGGCCGTGAAGCTCCGGATCGCCTGGAAGCTGCTCCAGAAGAAACTCGGGTTCCGCATGCTGATGGATCTGATCCCACTCGACGCCCGTCTGGTCAAGGGTTCCCACGGCTGCCGGCCCGCTTCCCAGGATGACTGGCCGGTCCTGCTCGGAGGCGCGCACGTCCCGGTCGGCCCCCTGGCGGCCACCGACGTCTATCAGGTCATTCGCAAGTCGGTGGTGGGCTGAACCGGGAACCGGCAGTGGTCTATCCGCAGATGGCGCATCGAACTGTCGTTCCGAGACTTCAAGACGACGATGGAGATGGAGCACCTGCGTGCGCAAAGCCCGGAGATCGCGACCAAGGGGCTCCTGGCGGGCCTGATCGCGTACAATCTGGTCAGGATGACGATGATCGAGGCCAGTTGCCGGCATGGAGCTGATCTGGAGCGATTGAGTTTCAAGGGGACGGTCGATGGGCTCCGGCAGTACTGCCCCAGGATGGCCCGAGCCAGATCGCTAACGGCACTGAGGCGACTCCAACGGGGACTGTTTCGGGCGGTGGCCAAAGACCTGGTGCCCCGCAGACCGGGACGAAAGGAACCCAGAGCCGCCAAACGCCGACCCAAGCCGTTCCCAATGCTGATCCAGCCACGAAAACAATACCCCCGGATTGCTCTTAGAAGTCGCTTGAAATCGAGGAATTCGGGCGCTTCAGGCTCATCGAACGTGCCTTAAGTAAGTGTCACTCAGATCTGACCCAATGCCTCCATCCCGGAGGGATCCAAGCGATTAGCCCGGGGTGGAACACCCCGGGTA
>CAMCFL010000242.1 GCA_945873715.1 Akkermansia muciniphila | reverse complement strand
CCGCGCACCTGGATCGAAGTGGGATGGTCATCGGGCAACACGCTGGAAGTGCCGGTCGCCGGCGCAGTCGACGATTGGAACGTGGGGGACACTGCCTGGCTCGGGTTTACTCCCGAGTCCTGTCTGTGGTTCGGAGCTGAGCGGTAGGGCCGAATGAGCTTGTCGGCAGCCCTGCGGCGGGGAACCAGACTAAATTCGTCTGGAAAAGAAATTGACGGCAAATTGGATGGGAATAGGTTCCTCCCACGAATCCGGACTGGATCAGTCCGGTTTGATTCCAGCGTCCGTCACGATCGACCTCATGCAAATCACCCGCGCAGCAGAATACGGTGTACTGGGCCTGACGGCCCTGGCCCGTCGTCCCCTAGGTGAAGTGGTGATGATCGAGACGTTGTGCACGGAGGAGGACATCCCGAACAGTTTTCTGGGGAAGATCCTCCAGAGCCTGGCAAAGGCCGGGATCGTGAAGTCTGCCCGGGGTTCCGGTGGCGGATTCAGCCTGGCGCGGACCCCGGCCGAGATCAGTGCCCTGGAGATCATCGAGGCCATCGAAGGACCGATCGCGCTGCAGCGGTGCCTGGATGACGACCTTGGCTGCGAACACAGCGGAGGATGCGCCCTGTGCGCCCTGTTGGCGGTGGCACAGGAACGGGTACGGGAGGTTTTTGGCCGGACCAGCCTGGCCGACCTGACGGGTCGGCACATCCCCAACGGTCTGGTGCGGCAGGCCCGTTCACGGACGAACGAGATGCAGGCGACGATTCCGCTGACCGAATCCCGGGCAGCGGCGGTGCCTCCCCTGCCGAGTGCAGTGGAAGCGGGAACACTTTAGAAAACGAATCCAGCGAGAAGGAACAGCCATGAGCGATACTTACACTTTGTACAATCCGACGGTGATGGACCACTTCATGAACCCCCGCAACATGGGCGACCTCCGGGACGCCGACGGGGTGGGCGAAGTCGGCGCGGCGGCCTGCGGCGACATTATGAAGATCAGCCTGAAGATCCGGGACGGGAAGATCGAGGACGCCCGTTTCAAGACGTTCGGTTGCGGCTCGGCGATTGCCAGCTCCAGCATGGCGACCGAGCTGATCAAGGGCCGCACCATCGAGGAGGCCATGACCTTCTCGAACCAGGAGGTGGTCAATGCCCTCGGCGGCCTGCCGCCGGTGAAGATCCATTGTTCCGTGCTCGCCGAGGAAGCGCTCAAGGCCGCGCTGGAAGACTACGTTAAGCGTCATCCGGAGCTGGCGGAACGCGCTGCTGCGGCCGAGCCGGTCAGCGCCTGATCCGTCCCAGTCCGTCAAGGAACGGGGGAATGGGCAGCCTGCCCGTTCTTTCCCCGGCAATCCTGCCAGTCCCTGAGGTTTTCCCCATCGCCGTGCAGACGGCGGAGCATTTCCTCTCCTCGTTTCACCCGATCCGATTCCGTCATGCGCCAGGTCTATCTTGATCATCAGTCCGCCACGCCGCTGCTTCCCGAGGCGTTTGAAGCGATGCGGCCCTACTTCACCGAGTATTACGGCAACGCATCGTCCCTGCATCAGCATGGTCTCCGGGTCCGCGATGCGCTGAAGAAGGCCCGTCAGCAGATGGCGGCGTTGATCCATGCCGAGTCCGAGGACGAGATCTTCTTCACGTCGGACGGGACGGAGTCCGCCAATCTGGCGATCAAGGGCGTGGCCTACGCCAACGAACGGAAGGGCAAGCACCTGGTCATCTCGGCGACGGAACATCCGTCGGTGGTGAACTCGGTGGAGTTCCTGGAGAAGCAGGGTTGGACCTGCACCCGGGTGCCGGTGGACCGCGAAGGCCGGGTGGATCTGAAGGGGTTGGAGGCGGCGATCACCCCGCAGACAGTCCTGGTGGCGTTGCACCATGTGAATCACGACATCGGCACGATCCAGCCGGTGGTCGAAGCCGGGAAGATCTGCGCGAAAGCCGGGGTGCCGCTCTACGTGGACTGCGAGGCCAGCGCCGGTTGGCTTCCGATTGATGTGCGCGAGTTCGGGGCCGCACTGGTCAGCTTTTCGCCCCACCGATTCTACGGTCCGAAGGGCGTGGGCGTGCTCTACCGCAACAAGCGCGCGCGCATCGTCTCGATCCTTCATGGCGGCGTGCAGGAGGGCGGACGCCGCGCCGGCACGGAGAATATTCCGGCCATCGTCGGTGCCGGAGTGGCGGCGGAAGTGGCGGCGCGGGAACTCCCCCAATGGCGCGCCCACACGGCGGTGCTGCAGAAGCGACTGTGGGACGGCCTGAGCCGGGACATTCCGTTCATCAAGCTCAACGGACCGATCCCCGGACCGGATCGGGTGTCGACGAACATCAACATCTCGACCGAGTTCATCGAGGGCGAAGGCCAGTTGCTGCTGTGCGATCTGAACGGGATTGCGGTGGCCTCGGGATCCTCCTGCGTCTCCAAGTCCCTGAAGATTTCCCACGTGCTGTCGGCGATCGGTCTCGACCACGCCCTGGCGCAGGGAAACCTGATCCTGACCCTGGGCAAGGACAACACCGAGGCCGACATGGACTACGTGGTGGAGACGTTCGTGCGGATCGTGGACAAGCTCCGCGGCATGTCGCCGATGTGGGAGGAGTTCGAGCGGGGAGTGATCGATTCCGTGATCGCGCCGCGTGGGTTCGGCAAGTCCTTCAGCGAACATGCCGCGGCCGTCTCGGGCAAGGCAGCGCACTGAACGGGAAGTTTCCTGGGGACGCGGCCGTCCCCGGCCGCTTGGGCAGGAGGGGGCAGAGGCGGGCGAGGACGCCCGCGGTCCCAGGATGGAACCCATCCAGACAAAGCACCCGGGCGGGATCCTTCTGAAAAAGCCAATTCCGAACCAAGACTGACGGTTGCGCCCGTGACGACTTAGCCCATTCTCTCCCCTCATGAAGTCAACGTACCTGATCCCGGCGCTCGCTCTGGCGGGCGTCCTCGCCGGAAGCCTGCAGGCCCAGACGCCGGCTGCGGCTGAGCTCCGCAAGAAAGCCCTGGAAGTGATCACGCCGATTCCCGCCGCGATGCCGGGAGCGGAGAAGGATACGCCAGGGCTGATTGGACTGGGCAAGAAGCTGTATTTCGAGAAGCGCCTGTCGGCGAACGACAAGCAGTCGTGCAACAGCTGTCATCAGGTCGATGGCGGCAAGGCAGGCGTCGATCATGAGCCGACTTCGCCGGGAGCCTTTGGCAAGCGGGGTGGCCGCAATTCGCCCACGACGTTGAACGCCGGGTTCCACCTGGCCCAGTTCTGGGACGGTCGGGCCGAGACCCTCGCCGATCAGGCCAAGGGCCCGATCCTGAATCCGATCGAGATGGGCATGCCCAAGGATGTCGATGTGGTCCAGAAGCTCAGCCGGATTTCCTCCTACAAGAAGGCCTTCGCCAAGAACTTCCCCGGCGAGACCAACCCGCTGAGCTACGACAATCTGGCCAAGGCCATCGCGGCCTTCGAACGGACCCTGGTGACCCGCGACCGGTTTGATGACTTCCTCAAGGGCGACGACAAGGCGCTGTCCACGGCCGAGCAGAAGGGATTGCACGAGTTCCTGACGGTGGGCTGCACCACCTGTCACTACGGGCCGTTGGTCGGTGCCAACAGCTACCGCAAGGTCGGTGCCGTGAATCCCTACCCGAACACCACCGACAAGGGTCGGATCGAGGTCACCAAGGAAGAAGAAGATCTCCTCGTCTTCAAGGTGCCTTCGCTGCGCAACATCGCGCTGACGGCCCCCTACTTCCATGACGGTGCCGCCCGGTCCCTGCCCAACGCCGTCTCGCAGATGGCTTGGATGCAGCTCGGCCAAAAGCTCTCCGACGAACAGGTGACCTCCATCACCACCTTCCTGCGCGCCCTCAACGGGAAGGGAATCAAGGGCAAGGACACCGTTGCCGCCGTCTCGTCCGAATCCCAGGGCCAGCCTGCGATGCCGTGAGGTCAGGTTCCCATTTCAACCCGTTCGTCGCGGCGTGTTGCTTCAGCCCTGAAACCGCAGTTGTTTATCCGCAGATGTCGCAGATTCCGCAGATGTGAAGGCCCGTGGAAGGGTCCAAGACGAGTCGGCAGTCTCACCCTGCGGGTGAGGTCGCCTTGACGAGGAAGGGCATCATTATCTGCGCCATCTGCGCCATCTGCGGATAACACTCCGGTTGTTAGCTTCAATTCCCATCATCCACGTGAATCCCACCCAGGACGCCGTCCTCGCTGCCCTCCGCTCGGTCAAGTATCCCGGCTACTCCCGCGACATCGTCTCCTTCGGTCTGGTGAAGGAGGTTCAGGTCGATGGACCCGCGATCGGGGTGCAGATCGAACTGACCTCCCCCAACCCGGAAGTCGGACGTCAGGTGGCCGACGCGGTGAGGGTCTGCCTGAGGGATTCCTTTCCGGGCCTCGCCGATGCCCATGTCCAGGTGAAGGTGCCCACGCCGCAACCGGGGGCGGCACCCGCGCCGACCCAGTTCCAGCGCCAACGCGATCCCCGGATCCGGCGCGTGATCGCCATCGCCAGTGGAAAGGGCGGCGTCGGGAAATCGACCTGCTCGGTGAACCTCGCCTGCGCCCTCCGCAGCCTGGGCGCACGCGTGGGCCTGATGGATGGCGACATCTACGGTCCTTCGATTCCCCTGATGATGGGCATCCAGGAACGACCCACGGTGGCGGACGACGAGCGCCTGATTCCGCCGGAAGGGCACGGGGTCAAGTTGATGAGCATGGGCTTCCTGCTCGAACCCGATCAAGCGGTCATCTGGCGTGGACCGATGATCCAGAAGACCATCCAGCAATTTGTCTCCCAGGTGGATTGGGGTGACCTCGACTACCTGCTCGTCGATCTACCCCCGGGAACCGGCGACGCCCAATTGTCCCTCTGCCAGACGGTCGCCCTCGATGGCGGCGTGGTCATCACCACCCCGCAGGAGGCGTCGGTCGGGGTGGTCCGCAAGGGCATCACGCTGTTCGAGAAGGTGCAGGTTCCCATCCTGGGGATCCTTGAAAACATGAGCTGGTTCATCGCTCCGGATGGCTCCCGTCACTTCCTCTTCGGTGAGGGCGGGGGCCGCAAGGAGGCCGAGCGCCGAGGATTCCCTTTCCTCGGCGAGATCCCTCTGGATCAGCGCATCCGCGAGGGGGGCGACCTGGGGGTTCCCATCGTCATCGGCCAACCCGAACACCCGGCCGCCAAGGCCTTCCTGGCGGTCGCCGCCGGCCTGCGACAGCGGCTGGGTTGAAGCTCCGGAGTTTTCAGGGTCAAGATTCAAGCCAACGCGGAGGGGCGCTCGCCAGCCGGCTTGAAACTTCAAACTGAAAACTTTCCGTCTCCCCCGGCATGGGGTGCATCCGAAGTTGGTCATGGATGTAGGCCGCCTGCCCTCAGGCGGCGAAGTGAAAGCGCCCGCTGAGGGCAGCGGGCCTACATTCGTGACATCCCACTCAAGATGCACCCCCCGGCATGGACCTTTCCTTTGACGGCAGACCGTCACTAGGTTAGCACCCTTGAAGTGATGTCCTTCCGCCGCGATCATCGACGCCGACGCCTCGCCCTCTGGGTGCGCGGCGCGCTGACTGCCAGCGTCCTGGCGACGGCAGCTGCGGGCGAGAAGATGGTGGAAAGCCCCCCCTC
>CAMCFL010000241.1 GCA_945873715.1 Akkermansia muciniphila | reverse complement strand
GGGAGGACCACACTTTATAAAGTGTGGTCGTCACTCGGGAGCGACCCGGTGCAGGGGGAAAGGCTCACGCGAAGCCGCGAAGTCGCGAAGAGAAGGCTGCTACTCGGAGGACTCTGACGGCGGGGATCGTTCACCGGAGGGTGGCTCATTCCAGAATCCCGAAACCTGGGGTTCTTCGCGGCTTCGCGGCTTCGCGTGGGAGTTCCGGCTCAGCTCGTCTGCATCGTTCCGGCTCAGGTCGCGTCCCGATGGCCCAGCAGTCGGGCGGGGAGGAAGAGCAATGCCTTGACCAGGGCCAGGAGCGATTCCAGGACGATGCCGACGATCCGGAAGGGGATGGAGAGCAGCCAGAGGATCGGCCAGGCGACGAGGATGAGGAGTGCCAGCGGCCAGCAGAACACCAGCAGCAGGGTCCAGAGCAGGAGGGTCAGGAGGAATTTCATGGGACAAGGTGCCCGTCCCGATACCCGGGTGGAGCGTCAGGTCAGGACACGGAAGTTCCCGCCGGGTTTCCAGGTTTCTGGGTGATCAGGAAAACGCCTTCGTCCCCGGCCGGATTCAGCCACTGCTGTTCGATCCGAAGTCCTGCCGGCGCGAGGTGTCCGGCGACCCGCTCGGGGGTGTGACGATAGGAGAAGAAGAGGTGGAACTTCTCGCCGGGTTCCAACGTGTGCACGGCATCCTCGTAGGCAAGGCGGGTTGGCCGAAGGAAGTGGGCACAGGCCTGGATCCGGAGGAGTCCGCTGCCGTCGGGGCAGGGGACGACCGAGAACTCGATTCGGGCATCTCCACGATCAGCGCCCAGGTCCTGCAGCACGGCCAGGAGCCAGTCGCCGGTCAGCGCGTTCTCGTAGAGGGGAAGGATCGATTCGACGCCGGCCGCGTAGTCGGGGCCCGGGGCAAGATTGGCGCTGACCAAAAGCGCATCTCCCGGTCGGAGCAACGCACCGAGCCGCAGGGCCGTGATTCCGGGGACGAAGTTCGGCAGCATCCCATAGAACAGGATCAGTCGGGCCGCGTTCGAACGTAGCACGGGGTTCAGGGCCGCCGCCCAGTCGGGCGACTCCGCCAGGTCCATCACGTAGGGCACGATGTCCTTGGCCTCGACTCCGACCCCCATGGCGGCATCGCGGGAGATCAGGGCCAGTCCGGGCGAGACATCCACCGGCACGTAACGACGTCGAACCCCCGGGTGGATTGCCTCCAGGGCTGCGAGGACGTGCGCGTCCTTCTGTCCGCCGCCACTGCCAAGGCTGATCACGTCCACGTCGTCGTGGTTCCGCAACCGCAGTGCGGCGGCGGCGGCCGCCTCGGAATACAGCGTGGTTCCGGCAGGGTCAGTGCAGGCGGGGGAATAGGCCTGGTGGACCCGCAGCCACCGCAGGGTCTGACGGGGGGTGTCGTAGTGGAACTTGTGATTCATCCGGCGCGCGTTCAACGACGCGTGCATGGCGGCTGCGACGCTCCCGGGGAACTGGCTGGGATGAATCCGGACGGCGACATCCGATGGGGAGTTGAACATCACGTGAAGCCTTGCGGAGCGTCTGGGGGATCCGCCATCCCAAATCTCCTCCGTCCGCGAGCCTGTAGGCCGCCTGCCCTCAGGCGGTGGTGGGAGGCGACGCCCGCTGGGGGCAGCGGGCCTACAGCGATGCAGCCGCATGCGAACTGGAGCGGAGGGTGAATTGACGGCCGACGATCGTTCCCTAGGATGGCGCGCAATTCCCTGCCTGCCTTCACCGGTATCCGCTCCGATGGTGATTGAACACATCCTCCCGCGACGGAGTCGCGCGCTCTTCCTGTCCGCAGGGATCGCCTTTGCCTCGCTGGTTTCTGCCGCCGCACCGGCGGAAAGCCGGGTGCCGACGCGTTCCTCCGCGGAAGTCATCCGCTCATTCGTGGACCGGCATTGCATCGAGTGCCATGACCGCGAGGTATCGAAGGGAGACCTCAACCTGGAGGCGATCGGATCGCAGGATCCTGCGGTGCATTCCGAAGTCTGGGAGCGGGTCGTGCAACGCCTGCGCACCCGGCAGATGCCGCCGTCGGACAAGGAACGTCCGGACGAAGCCGCCTACACGCGGGTCCTCTCGCATCTGGAGCGTTCCCTGGATGCCGCGGCGGTGCGGCAACCGGATCCCGGCCGGACGCCGACCCTGCGGCGCCTCAACCGGACCGAGTACCAGAATGCCGTCCGCGACCTGCTCGACCTGCAGATCGATGGTTCTGCGCTGCTCCCGAAAGAGGATGCCGGGCATGGCTTTGACAATGTCGCGGTGGGAACGCTGTCCCCGACCCTTCTCGACCGTTACCTCTCGGCGGCGCAGAAGATCAGCCGCCTGGCGGTGGGGACTCCCCAACCAGTTGCCGGGCACACCGTCCGACTGGCTCCGGACCTGACCCAGGAAGAGCACGTCGAGGGACTGCCGCTGGGAACCCGGGGCGGGACGCGGATCTCCCATGTGTTCCCTCTGGATGCGGAGTACGAGATCCAGATCCGCCTGACCCGGGATCGCAACGAGGAGGTCGAAGGCCTGCGCGAGCCGCATGCCGTAGAGGTGTTGCTCGACCGGAAACCGATCGCTTCATTCACCGTGGTGCCGCCGGGTGGGGATCGCGATTTCGAGGCGGTGGATCGGCATCTTCACATCCGGGTGCCGATCACCGCCGGCCCGCATGCGATCGGGGTGACCTTCCTCAAGAATCCTTCGTCGTTGCTGGAAACCCGCCGGCAACCCGGAGCCGCGCGGTTCAACATGCATCGGCATCCGCGCCTCGGGCCGGCGGTGTATCAGGTCTCGATCAACGGACCGTACGATGCGAAGGGACCGGGCGAGACGCCGAGTCGTCGTCGCATCTTTGGATCGAAACCCACGGGGCCTGCGGACGAGGAAGCCTGTGCCCGGCGCAATCTCACCGCGCTGGCGCGGCGCGCGTATCATCGGCCGGTGACGGCGGAGGATCTGGAAGGGCCGATGCGGCTGTATCGCGAGGCGCGGGAAGAGAAGGGTTTCGAAGCGGGTATCGAAGCGGGGTTGGGTGCGATCCTGGTCAGCCCCGGATTCCTGTTCCGCGTCGAACGCGATCCCGAAGGCGTTCCGCCGCGGACCGCCTACCGGATCACGGACCTGGAACTGGCGCGGCGACTGTCGTTCTTCCTCTGGAGCAGCATCCCCGACGAGGAACTGCTGAGGTTGGCCATCCGGGGTGAATTGCATCGGCCGGCGGTTCTGGAGAAGCAGACGCGCCGGATGCTGGCGGACCCGCGGGCCGCGGCTTTGTCGGACCATTTTGCCGGGCAATGGCTGTACCTGCGCAATCTGGACTCGTTCACGCCCGACGTGCGGTTGTTCCCGGACTTCGACGACAATCTCCGGCAGTCGCTCCGACGCGAGACCGAACTGTTCTTCCAGAGCGTCCTGCGGGAGGACCGCAGCGTGCTGGATCTGGTGCGGGCGGATCACACCTTTCTCAACGAACGCCTCGCCCGGCACTACGGCATTCCCCATGTCCAGGGCAGCCAGTTCCGCAAGGTGGCCGTGGCAGACGCGGGACGGGGCGGATTGCTGCGTCACGGGAGCGTGCTCGCGGTGACGTCGTATGCGGACCGCACCTCGCCGGTGTTGCGGGGTAAGTGGGTCCTGGAAAACCTCCTGGGAACGCCGCCACCGCCGCCGCCGCCGAATGTTTCCAACCTCAAGGAGAACCCGGTGTCCTCGAAGCTCTCCGTGCGTGAACGGTTGGCCCTGCACCGGGCGAACCCGGCCTGCGCGGGTTGCCACAAGCTGATCGATCCGCCGGGGTTCGCGCTGGAGAACTTCGACGCGGTGGGCCGCTGGCGGACGTTGGAGGAAGGCCGACCGGTCGATGCCACCGGCGGCCTGCCCGATGGCAGCCGGTTCGAGGGCGTGAGCGGACTGGAGGACCATCTCCTCCGTCGACCCGAGGTGATCGTGGGCACGATCACTGGAAAGTTGCTGACGTATGCCCTCGGCCGCGGGCTGGAGCCCCATGATGCTCCGGCCATCCGAAAGATCCTTCGGGACGCGCAGGCCCGGGATTACCGTTTTTCGTCCATCATCGTTGGGATCACCCAGAGCACGCCGTTCACCCAAAGGAGGTCAGAATGATCATCACCAAGAAGTCGCTTCCGCGTCGGACGTTCCTGAGGGGCCTGGGCACGACGCTGGCGTTGCCCTTGCTCGACGCCATGATTCCCGCGTCGACGGCCTGGGCCAAAAGCCCGGCCAAGCCGGTGCCGCGGCTGGGTTTTGTCTTCATGCCGATGGGCTGCGACGGGAGTCGTTGGACGCCGCCCGGGGACACGCTGGATCAGCTCTCACCGATCCTGGAATCCCTCGCGCCGGTGCGGGAGCAGGTGACGGTGATCTCGAACCTGGAGCTCCAGAACGCCTATCCGGGCAGTCACGCGACGTCGAACTCCGCCTTCCTCAGTGCCGCCAAGGCGAAGCTCACCGAGAGCACCGATTACTTCCTGGGAACCACCGTGGATCAGGTGGCCGCGAAACAGATCGGGCGTGAGACCCAGCTCCCGTCCCTGGAATTGGCGATGGACCTGCTCCAGGTCGTGGGCCAGTGCGACAATGGCTACGCCTGCGCCTATCAGAACAACCTTTCGTGGTCGTCTCCCACCACGCCGCTCCCGGCGGAGGCGCACCCGCGGATCGTCTTCGAGAGTCTGTTCGGGGAAGGGGGCAGCACGGCGGAACGGCGGTCGGCCCTGCGCAAGAAGGCGAGCCTGCTCGACTCGTTCAATGCCGACATCCGGCGGTTGCAACGCGACCTCGGGGCAGGGGACCGCGCGCGGGTGGGAGAATACCTCGACACGGTCCGCGAGGTGGAACGCCGCATCCAGAAGGCCGAGCGCGACGCCGTGCAGAATCCGCTCCGGGACCTCGACCGCCCGGTCGGGGTGCCCGTGGCCTATGCCGATCATGTCCGGCTGATGTTCGACCTCCAGGTGCTCGCGATGCAGGGCGATGTCACCCGCGTGATCACCTTCCAGCTCGCCCGCGAGACCAGCAATCGCACCTATCCCGAGATCGGGGTTTCCGATCCGCACCACCCGCTTTCACATCATGGCAACGACCCGGAGAAGATCGCGCGCATGGCGAAGATCAATGCTTTCCACGTGTCGCTCTTCGCGGAGTTCCTCGGGAAGCTGAAGGCGACGCAGGACGGCGAGGGGTCCCTGCTCGACCATTCGCTGCTGCTCTACGGCAGCGGCATCGGCAACCCCAACATCCATGATCACACGAACCTGCCCATCCTCGTCGCCGGCGGCGGTGCCACCGGGCTCAAGGGCAATCGCCATCTGCGTCACGCCCGGCCGACGCCGCTGGCCAATCTCCATCTGACGCTGCTGGACCGGGTCGGCGTGCGACTCGACCGGTTCGCCGACAGCCAGGGCAAGATCGACGGCCTGTTCACGCCGCTGCCGATCTAAGGCGAAACCGATCCCGGATCCACCTCTCGATGTCCCCGATGCGTTTCGCTGATCCGGTTCGAAGCCGTTCGTCTCCGGTGGTCGTGGTCGGATGCCCGGCCCGGGGGGCGTCCGGGGTCCTTCGTGGGTGCCTTGCAGCGATCCTTTCCATGGCTTCCATC
>CAMCFL010000240.1 GCA_945873715.1 Akkermansia muciniphila | reverse complement strand
GGTCGGCACCGCTCGCGTCCCCGTACTTGCGATACAGCGTGCGAATCTGCCCGAGCAACTCCTCCGTCTGATCACGTCGGGTGGTCTGAGCCGAAAATCGGATTCCCTCGGGGAGCAGGACCGCGTGGGCGGAGACGCCTTTGGCGGCGTCCAGATACTTGGTCAGCAACGACGGGGAAATCACCAGCGACTGGCCCGTGTTCACAAACCCTTCGCCGGCCGCCCCATCGACCGGGAACTCGCGCGCCGGATCCAGCGATTCCACGCCGGTCAGATCGCGAAGGGTGTGGGTGTACTCGGCATTCGAAAGCCGCCGCAGCAGGACGGGACCGGGATCCCCGGCCTTCTCCAGCGCCAGCGCGTCCAGCATCGCCCGCGTCCAGTCCAGCATCGCCACCTTTTGGGCCGCCGTCGGCTGTGGCTTGTCCTTGGGCGGCATCTCTCCCAATTCCATCTGCTCGACGACCGCCTGCCAGACCTTGGGCTCCCGACGGATGTCCTCCAGTGAACGGAACCGCTCCAGATCCAGGTCGCCCTTCTGCTTCTCGGTGGAGTGACAACCCAGGCAGATCTCGCGAAACAACGGCTCCACCTGCTTCCATTCCCCGGGCTCGGCTCCCTGCATCGCCCCGGCGACAACCACCCCGCCCGCAAGTCCGGTCAAAGACCGTCCCAGCAAACCCAGCCATCCCGGAAAGCATCGCGCGCGCACGGAAAACATGAGGACCCACCATGCGTATCGATCCCGCTCGTTCCGGTCCAGTCCGATGTTCAAACAAGCCTTGGTGGGGGCGCATCTCGACACTGCCCCGGGAGGGGAGAACCGGTTCCTGAGTTCGTAGCCGCGGAGCGGCGTGGGAGGGTAGCCCACAGCGGAAGCTGTGGGTCACCCAGAGCAGAGACACGGGAGCCCCGGAGGGGCAGGAAACAAGCATCCTTCGCCCCTCCTGGGCTCCTGTTTCGTGAGGGAATCCTTCCACCCACAACTTCCGTTGTGGGCTACATTCCTTCGGTACTCCGCGCCTGCCCTGGAAACCTCCAGTCGATGCCTTTCTTCCTGCGGTGGGGGCAGTGTCAAGATGCGCCCCCTTGGAGAGATGGATCCGGGAGGAGCGAGCTCCGCGGGTCCCTGGTCTCGGTTGTGGGGCCGCTGCCCTCGCCGGAACGAGGCAGCAGAGGTGGAAGGGAATTCGCACGCGAAGCCGCGAAGAACGGAGGAGTCTGGGGCTCTGAACCGAGCCCCCATTCGGTGAGCGATTCCTGCCGCGGGAGCCTTTCGATGATCAGTCGCTTTTTCGCAGCTTCGCGGCTTCGCGTGAGATTCTCCCTCCGGCGCGACTGAATCGCTCCGGCTCAGCGGGCGTTGTCCGATCGCCGCCTGAGGCCAGGCGACCTCCAGGCATGAATACCTCCGACGACTCCCTTCCCCGAGCCAATTTCTGGTCCCGGTTGACCGTCTCCAACAGCGCCCTACGCCCCTCAAGATCGTCTCCCGGGGCCACGAATCGCTCCAGGTCCCACAGATCGGCAAAAACCCGACCACGCCCCTGATGGAGACCGTACCGGATTCCTTCCTCCAGCAACTCCAGACGCGGAAGGCTGAACTCACCCATTCCCAACAGGCGCTCCATCGCCCCATTTCCGGTCCTTGTGGGAATCAGGACCACCGGATCCGCCTCACACTCGAACGCAAAGTCGATCGAGCGCTCCAGCCACGCGGGGCAGTCCGCCTCTGGAATGAAGGGGGGGCGGACCAGAAGGAAGGTTCGGAGGTCGCAATCCTGTGAGTGCAGGAAGTCGGCAGCCGCACGGAAACTCCGGGTCGTGATCCGCTTGTTCAACCGGTCCAGGGCACCCGGATGCACCGTCTCCAATCCCATGGCAACCTCCAATCGGGTGCCGGGCGCGAGGGAATCCCGGAACCGTACCACGCCCGGTCCCACCAGCGCCGGATGACACTCGACGATGACCCGCTTGAAGGGAGTGCAGCGGGCGGCGATCTCGGCGTGATCCGAAACCGGGATGGCACCGGAATCAAAAAAGGAGCCGGCATTGTAGAGTTTGATCCACGACAAGGAAGGCCGCGATGCCTCGGCGAAAGCGACGTCCAACTGGCGTGGGATGTCCCCCGGACCGACGGGCCGTTCGGTGGTGTACCGCCAGAGATCGCACATGGCGCAATGCCACGGGCACTCGCGGTTGACCAGGAAGACGGTGAGGCCCTCGGCCAGCGTCCCGTCCGCCTGCCGCTCGGTCTCAATGATCCAGGCCGCGGGTCGGGTTGCCTCTACGGGCACCCGGGGGACTCCGTCGCGGGCCTGAACGATCCAGCGGGTTCGTTCGGCGGGAGATGCGGGAAACGGGGTCATGCTGGAAGAAAACAAAAAAGGCGACGTCGGCCGGAGCCGGACGTCGCCTGTTTGGATCGAGCTCGACCTACTGGAGGTCGATCTTCTCCCCCTTCTTGAGGGTGATGATGGCCTTCTTCCAGTCGCTGGTGCGACCGGCGGCCTTGGTGGATTGACGGCGGGCCTTGCCCGGGACGTTCTGGGTGTTCACCCGCAGGACCTTGACCTTGAAGAGTTCCTGAACCGCCCGTTTGATCGCAGGCGCCGAGGCGCGTCGATCGGCAACGATGGTGTATTGGTTGTACTTCTCGGCCTGAAGGGTGCCCTTCTCGGTGATCCGGATGGTCTTGACGATGTCGAAGGAAGTCATGGTGCGGAGGGCTGAAGGTTTCAGTCGGCGAGCCGCGCTTCAACCTGGGCAAAAGCCTCCTTGGTGAAGACCAGCTTGTCGTAGCGAAGCAGTTCGTAAGTGTTGACCGACGTCGCCGTGGCGAGCCCCACGCCCAGCACGTTGCGCGAAGCGCGCTCCACGCCGGCATCGGAAGACCCGATCACCACCAGCGTCGTGTTTCCGTCGACTCCCAGAGTGCGGAGCACCCCGACGAATTCCTTCGTCTTGGGCGTCGCCAGCTTGAAGTCGTCCACAATCAGGATGTCGCCTGCCTTCAGACGCTCGCTCATCGCCTTGCGGAGGGAGAGCTTGGCCACCTTCTTGTTGACCTTCTTGGAGAAGTCACGCGGCTTGGGACCGTGGACGACACCGCCACCCCGCCAAAGCGGACTGGCGAAGGAACCGGCGCGGGCGCGTCCGGTACCCTTCTGACGCCACGGCTTCTTGCCGCTGCCATTCACCTCGCCCATGGTCTTTGCCGAGGCGGTGCCGCTGCGGCGCCCAGCCATGAAGGCAACGACCGTGTCGTGGACGGCCTGTGTACCACGGCCGGTTTCGATGACCTCGAACGTGACGTCGAGTTCACCGGCGGGATTACCCTTGAGATCTTTGATCGCGAGTTTCATCGCTCAGTGTCCTTTACTTCTTCTTGGCTGCGGCTGCGGCCTTCTTCTCGTCCTTCTTGCCGGTGGCAGCCGCCTTCGCCTTCTTACGGGCGTCGTGGATCTGCTTCAGCCGGGCCGAGTCGATCGAAATCTTCTTGGCCTCGCGAACGACACAATAATCGCCCTCGCTCCCCGGGAAATTCCCGCGGATCAAGAGCACGTTGTCCTCCGGACGAACCTGGATGATCTCCAGATTCTGGGAGGTGCGCTGCACGGCACCCATGTGACCGGGCATCTTCATGCCGCGCATGACGGTACCAGGGAACAGGCGCTGACCGATGGCACCCGACCGGCGGTGCCAACCCTTGGCACCGTGGGTCATGTCGCCACCGCGGAAGGCCCAGCGGGCGACCACGCCCTCGAAGCCGCGGCCCTTGGTGGTACCGATGCAATCGACGAACTGGCCGACGGCAAAGAGATCCGCACCCAGAATGTCACCCGGGTTCACCTCGCGGGAGAAGTCGCGAAACTCCTTGATCCGCTTCACGGCAGCGCCCTTGTGCTTCTTGATGTGACCGTTCACCGCCTTGCTCAGGCGCTGTTCCTTCTGGTCATCGAAGCCGAGCTGAACCGCATTGTAACCGTCGCGATCCGTCGCCTTCTTGACCTGCAGGACCCGGTTGGGTCCGACGAGGACCACGGTGACCGGCGTCAGTACGCCATCCGCATCATAAACGCGCGTATGGCCCAATTTTTTACCCAAAAGTCCGAGTGGCATGGCTCCTCCGTTAGATCTTGATGGTGATATCCACACCCGCCGGCAGGTTGAGCTTCTTCAGCTCGTCCACCGTCTTGGCAGTCGGATCGAGGATGTCGATCAACCGCTTGTGGGTCCTCTGCTCGAAGGTTTCTTGTGACTTCTTGTCAGCGTGCGGTGAGCGACCGACGGTGACCCGCTCCACCGTGGTGGGAAGCGGAATGGGACCAGCCACACGAGCTCCGGAGCGCTTGACGGTCTCGACGATTTCACTCGCCGAGGCGTCAATCACCCGATGGTCGT
This sequence comes from Akkermansia muciniphila, assembly GCA_945873715.1. GTDB lineage: Bacteria > Verrucomicrobiota > Verrucomicrobiia > Limisphaerales > UBA9464 > UBA6176. Next base: position 1,233 of record CAMCFL010000240.1, on the reverse strand, counting down.
ATGCCTTGAGACGGATGCGGATGCGTTGTCCAGCCATACAAAGAACAGTTTAAGTGATGTTACGAAAGATCAGCTGCGGGCTGCCGGCTTCTTCTTGGCGGCATCCAGCACGGTTGTCAGCACGCTGTTCGGCACCTGCTCGAAGTTCAGCGGCTCCATTGAGTACGAAGCGCGACCCTTCGAGAGGGACCGGATCGCGGTAGCGTACCCGAACATTTCAGCCAGCGGCACCTGGGCCGTGACCACGGTCTGCCCCAACTTGGCGTCGACGCCCTGGATAATGCCACGACGGCGGTTGATGTCACCGAGGATATCACCCTGGTACTCATCCGGGGTGGCCACTTCCACCTTCATGATCGGCTCGAGGATGATCGGGCCAGCATCATTGAAAGCATCCTTCAGCGCGAAGATACCCGCCATCTTGAAGGCCAGTTCGTTGGAATCAACCTCGTGGAACGAGCCGTCCACAATGCTGACCTTGATGTCGATCACCTGGAAGCCGGCGTACACACCCGACTTGATCGCCTCGCGGATCCCGTTCTCAACAGCGGGAACGTACTCGCGGGGAATGGTACCACCGACGATCGCATTGATCACCTCGACGCCCTTGCCCTTTTCGTTGGGCTCGACCTTGACGCAGGCATGACCGTACTGGCCACGACCACCGGACTGACGGATGAACTTGCCCTCGCCGTCGGCCGCCTTGGTGATGGTTTCACGGTAGGCGATCTGCGGAGCGCCGGCATCGGCCTCCACCTTGAATTCGCGCTTGAGACGGTCGCGGATGATCTCCAGGTGGAGCTCACCCATGCCGGCGATGATCAACTGACCGGTTTCCTCGTTGGTGAAAACCCGGAAGGTCGGATCTTCCTCCGCCAGACGCTGCAATCCTTCGGACATCTTGTCGCGATCAGCCTTGGTCTTGGGCTCGATCGCCATGCTGATGACCGGCTCCGGGAAGGTGGGCGGTTCCAGCGTGATCTCGAAAGACTCATCGCAGATCGTGTCACCGGTGGTGATGTTGCGCAGACCGACCAAGGCTGCGATGTCACCGGAGTACACGGAATCCACGTCCTTGCGCTCGCTGCCCTGAATGACCATCAGTCGACTGACGCGCTCCCGCTTGCGGGTGCGGGGATTGTAGATGTTGTCGCCCTTCTTCAGTTGCCCGGAGTAGACCCGGAAGAAAACCAGCTTCCCTGCGTAGGCGTCGGTCCAGAGCTTGAACGCCAG
>CAMCFL010000239.1 GCA_945873715.1 Akkermansia muciniphila | reverse complement strand
GATGCAGGGGAGACTGACTTCCGTGTTCACACCCTGGTCGCTGCCGCCTTCGCTGGGGGTGTCATTCTGGAGAATGATGCCCACATCGCTGGCCGTCGCACGCACGGTGGCGTCCGGTCGGACGTCCTGTGCCCGTACGAGGTAAGTGACGACGTCAGGGTAGAAGTCGCTTTGTCCGTTGCTGAGGGACGTCCGGCGCAGCGTGACGAAATTGGTCAGGCCATCGGGCGTGACGATGAACGCCCGGATGGAGACGGCATCGCAGACGATTCGACCGGTGCCGGCGATGCCGTTGAAGACATTGACGCTATAGGTGATCGTGTCACCGATGTGGACGTCCGGGCTGCTGGTGAACAGGTTGATTCCCAGTCCGCTGCCGGTACAACCCGGCGGGGTCTGCTGGGCGCGGGCGGGTTGCACTCCGAAGAGCAGCATGAGGAGTCCGGTCAACACCGCCGCAAAGGTGAAGTGGCGGGAGAGGTTGGGCCGGTCCAGCATGGCCACCCGGGCGTGGTTGGAGCTGGTGAGGAAGGGAGGGGAATCTCCCGGGCCTGCGGCAGGCGGCAATGTGTAGATCATGATGTTTTCTTGGTCCGAATCGGGCGCTGCGGTTTTGAACGATGTGGGCGGTAATGCGCTGGGAGAAAGTTCCCCAGGGTTGAAGTTTTCGGTCTTCACCCCTCCAGATTCATCGAGATGCAACCGATCCAGCTATGGGGTCTAGGCCCATGGGGAATTAACCCCATGGCAGGGGTCTTGCCGGTCCCATCCGCGTGATTCGCGATGAGGCTTTGGCTAAGTCTGGTGGGGAATCGCCGCGGGGAGGCGGAGAAGCGGAGAAGCGGGGTTCGAACCAGGCCTTGGTCGTACCCTGAACCGAGCGCGTGCCCTTGGCGCGGCAGCGTCCTGGAGTGCGTGCAGCGTCAGCTGCCGCTCTGGTCGCGGGACAGACGGACGCCTTAGACGCAACCATGCGGTTGGAAGCGGGGAGAGGATCACGCGGAGGCGCGGAGGTCGCGGAGAACGCACATTGGATATGAAGACCTGCCAGTCACCTCAGGGTGAACGGGTGACGGCGTCGAAATGTTCGTGACCGGCCCTTCTCTCCGCGCTCTCCGCGGCTCCGCGTGAAATCATTACTGCATGGATACGGCTTAGACGTTCCTGTGCCCTGGCGATGTGCGGAGGTCCCACCCTCGCGGCGCGAGGGGACAGCCAGGGTCGATACGCCGATCGAAACCGTGGCGGTGCGGGCGAAAGCGGCAGCTGACGCTGCACGCACTCCAGGACGCTGCCGCGCCAGTGGCGCGTGCTGGGTTCGGGGTGCGGTCGAAGCATGGGTCGAACTCCGCTTCTCCGCGGCGGCCCTCGGCCCGGAGCAACCAAAGCAGCGGGCGAGGACGCCCGCGGTCCCGGGAGGGGCCTTGGGATCGCGGCCTGAGACCTTGAAACTTAAAACTTTCCTCCGCTCCCCCTGCCGCCGCCTATACCACGGTCAGTTGGACGCTGCTCTCGATGATGCCGGCTGTGTCGCGGAGGTTGAGCTTCTTCATCAGGTGCTCGCGGTGTTTCTCCACGGTCTTGATGCCGATGCCGAGGTCACTGGCGATCTCCTTGTTGGCCTTGCCCTCGGCAATGAGTTGGAGGGTTTCCATCTCGCGTGAGGTGAGCTTCACGGCCGTCTTGGTGACACTGCCGTCGCGGCTGGATTTTCGCGGATAGAGATGTTCGAGGCGGCGGGCCACGGTGGAGCTGAAGACGGTCTTGCCCTGGTCCACGGTGCGGATGGCGTCGCACAGTTCGTGGGTGGAACTCTGCTTGAGGAGGAAGCCCGAGGCCCCGGCTTCGACGGCGGACTGGAGGTAGGCATCGTCGCAGTGGGCGGAGAGGATGAGGATGCGCTGGGTGGGACGCGCCTTGAGGATCTGCCGGCTCGCCTCCAGGCCGTTGAGCAGGGGCATGGCGATGTCCATCAGGATCACGTCGGGCTGGAGCTTGCGCGCCATGGAGACCGCGAGTCTTCCATCCTGCGCTTCACCTGCCACGAGCAGGTCCTTTTCTGAACTGAGCATCTTGCGAAGGCCCTCGCGGACGAGGGTGTGGTCCTCAGCGATGAGCACCGTGATTTGTTTCATAAGTCAGGAATCTAGGAACCGGTGGTGAAAGGGATCTTGGCCCGGATGGTGGTGCCCTTGCCGGGCGTTGACTGGATGTCGAAGCTGCCGCCCACCATCTCGACCCGCTCCCGCATGCCGATCAAACCGAGACGCTGTCGGGTTCCCTTGCGCAGCAGGACGCGGGTGGCGTCGAAGGCGGTTCCATCGTCCTCCACCTGCAAGCCCACGATGCCGCGGCGCTTCTGGAGCACGACGCTCACCTGGCTGGCCTTGGCGTGCTGGGCGACATTGGTCAGGGCGGAATGGATGACCCGATAGAGGACGGTGCGGGAGGCGCTGTTCAGCTTTTCGACCCCGGTGAACATGGTGAACTGGACCCGGATGCCGGTCCGGCTCATGAACTCCTTCATGAAGGACTGGAGCGCGGAACTGAGGCCGAGATGATCGAGTGCCGGTGGGCGCAGTTCCTGCGCGAACTGATGGACGATGCTGACCGATTTCTCGACCACCCGCCGGGTGCGGGTGATCTTGTCACGCAACTCCTTGGCGCTGATTTCGGCCGCCTGGCTGAGGGACTCCAGCTGGACATTGATGTTCACCAGGGTCTGGGTGATGTCGTCGTGAAGCTCGCGGCTGATGCGTTTCCGTTCGTCTTCCTGCACCTGAAGGGTCTGGTGGGAAAGGGTCCGGAGTTCCGCCTGCATCTGGCGTGCCTGCTCCAGCAGGAGGCGCTGGTGTTCCTCACTCTGACGCAGGGATTGCTCCACCGCCTTGCGCCGGAGGATCTCCCTTTCCAGCTTCTTGTTCGACGCCGCGACCACGGCGAGCCGGCGGCGGGTTTCCTCGGCCTGTCGCCGCTCGGTAATGTCCCGGAAATAGATGACCGCCGCATATTCCCCAGCCGGCATGGTCACCCGTTGGATCTGCCAATCGTAGATTTCCTCCCGTCCCGTGTCGCGTCGGCGCTCGGTGAAATTCGGGGATTGATACGCCTCCCCGGTCTTGAGCGTGTGACGAAAGAGGGCCATCAGCTGATCTGCGACCCGCCGTGGCCAGAGGATGCGCACGACCTCGGAGAAATGGCGACCGACCAAGGGCCGAACCTTGGCGAAGGCCGGTGTGGCGTGGCGGTTCACCTGCAGCAGGCGCAGATCGGCACTCAGGACATAGACCCCGTAGGGAGCCTGGTCGATCAGGGCGACGAAGAGCGCCTGATTCCGTCGGAGGCCGGCCTCGGCTTCCTTGCGGGCGGTGATGTCGCGGATGTTGCACTGGATGACGCTCTGATCGCCCTCCTCGTACACGTTGGCCACCACCTCGACCTCGCGATGCTGGCCCTTGCGGCTTTCCAGTGGCAGATCCTCGTAGCGGATCTCCTTCTTCCGCTTCAACTCGCGGAACATTTCCTGGCTGGCAGCCTCGTCCTTGAGCAATCCGATCTCGAACAACTCCTTCCCGACCAGTTCGGCTTTCGGGAAGTCGAGAAGCTGGGTCATGAATGGGTTGGCGTCGGTGATCTTGCGGGTCACCGGGTCCAGCAGGAGGACCCCGTCGTGGGCCGCTTCAAAGAGTCGCCGGTAACGGAGCTCCGAGAGTCGGACCTGATCCTCGACCTGCTTCCGCTCCGAGACGTCCATTGCCACGATCCGGCATTCCTTCCCGTTGGCCGAGCCCTGGGCCTTGATGCTGAGGGTCAGGGTGGGGCGCCCACTCCCCTGCATGACCAGTTCGGTGCTCCGTTGTTCCGGGCCCTCGAATGCGGCCTTGAGGAGGGTCCTGAAGAGGGGGCGGAGACCCGGGGCCAGCAGTTGGCCGAAGCTCTGGCCCACCAGTCGGGCCCGCTCCAACCCGGTCAGATGGGCGGCCTTCAGGTTGAGTTGTCGGATGATCCCGTCCGGCGTCAGGGTGAAGTACCCGACCGGGGCGAAGTCATAGAGGTCCGAGAACTGTGCCAGGCTGGCTTCCAGGTGGTCGTGGGCCTCCCGAAGTTCGGCATTCTGCATCTGCAACTCGATCTGGTGGACCTGCAGTTCATGGACCAGCCTTTGAGCGTCCACCTCCAGCGCCTCCGCTGCCAGGGGTGATCCGGGATGCCCCTGTGCCTCGCTGATCTGCGCCTCCGCCCGACGATAGAGCTCTGCAAACATCGGCAGTTGCTCAGGTTGCTGGCCGATCTCGCGGGCTTCGTCCGAGGCGACCCGGGCCGGCGGGGGAGTCGGTGGGCTGAGCGATGGCTGTTTCTTCATGGCGATCCGATCTCAGGGGCGGGAGGGTGACTGCGACCTCGCATTGGGAGGTACGCGTTTCGGTTTCGCATCCTTCGCCGCCAATTGTCTGCGGGTCCGGGCCAGATCCCCGGCTTGGTTGGCGACGTTCTTCTCCAGGCTGGCCTGCTGTCCGCGCAATTGGCCCTCCAGCACCTTGGCGACGGTGATGTTGGCAAAGGTGATGACCACGCCGTCAATCCGGTCGTCGGCCGTCCGATAGGGCATGATGCGGACGGAGAACCAGCGACCCGCGGAGGCGGTGATCGGCTTTTCCACGGACTTCAGGGTGCGCAGCACCTCGCGGGCATCCGCAGCCAACTCGGGGTAACGGAGTTCGCAGGCCAGGTCGGTGATCGGGCGGCCTTCGTCGGCGGCGATGAGCTTGAAGATCTGGGTGGCCTGTGGGGTGAATCGCCTCACGTTGAGTTCACGATCGAGGAACAAGGTCGCGATGTCGGTGCTATCGAGCAGGTTCCTCATGTCATTGCTGGTCCGGGAAAGCTCATGGACCTTGGCCTGGAGCTCGGCGTTGACGGTCTGGAGTTCCTCGTTCAGCGACTGCATTTCCTCCTTGGAGGTCATGAGTTCCTCATTGGTGGACTGCAGCTCTTCGTTGGTGGATTGGAGTTCCTCGTTGGCCGATCGGGACTCCTCCTGCAAGGCCTGCATTTCCGCATGGACGACGTTGGCCTCCGTTCGGATCTGCACCAGTTCTTCCTCCAGTTCACTGAACCGTGTCCGGCTGGGACCCGGTGAGCCACCCCCCCCTTTCTGAGGCGGAAGCAGGGTCGCCGGCACCTCGGTGAACACGATCATCACCAGTCCCTGCAATGCTCCGGGAGAGTCGAGTTGCTGGATGCTCACGTCCACGCGTTGCTCGACGCTGTCGGTGACCACCCGCAGCCCGGGAAGGAGGATGCGCTCCTTCTGACGGAGCGCCTTCTGGAAGCCGGCGGACAGCTCATATCGCAGCGTCTCACGCGCCATCACGAACAGGTTCCAATTGGCTTTGCCCGCCGCCGGCTCGAGGTACTTCCCCGTGTGTCCGCTGACATAGAAGATGTCGCCCTTGTCGTTCACCAGCACGGCAGGCGGAGCATGCTTTTGCAGGATCAGTTGGTCCGCCAGGGCTTGAAGGCTGGCCGTCGCCTTGGGAGCCGGGGCCAGATCCCGCCCGTGGCGTGGTCGGACGCTGAAGGAAGGGGGGAACTCGATGGCCTCGGCGCGGAGCGACGGCTGGGTCCGTCGAAAGATCCGGGCGTTGCC
>CAMCFL010000238.1 GCA_945873715.1 Akkermansia muciniphila | reverse complement strand
CTACGGCTTGGTGAACGAGATCGAGGCCGCCAACCGGATGGAAGGCATGCTCAAGACCGAGGTCTTTGTCGATCGATCGCGCAAGCTCTACGCCTATAATCTTGCGTTGGTCGGCTATGACGACGTCCGCCTGATTGATCGTCGGCTCGAGGAAGGCGTGGGCATGGGCTACCGGGTTTACCAACGACCCCGCCTGATCGTGAACATGGAACTGGGCGGCCAGTACCAAAGCTTCAGCTACGCCCGGCAGGATAACCGCCAGATCTGGTCGGCGCGCATCTCCGAGAACCTGAACTGGAAACCATCCGACAAGCTCACGCTCACCCAGAAGCTCCAGTTCATGCCGAACGTCGCCGACTTGTCGGATTACCGCGTCCGGATGGACCTCATCGCCTCGTTCCCGGTCTTCAAACGGATCACGCTGAGCCTGAATGCGGCCAATGAATACGAGTCCTTGCCGCCGCGCGGGGTCGACAACAACGACCTTCAGATCACCACCAACGTGAACATCACGTTCTGAGCCGAACCGGGGCTCGGTTCAGCCCCACTTCTCGGTCTTCATCTGTTCCTTCGGAAGTCCAAGGTCGTGGGTTACCAGATGCTCGACCGACGCCACCATTTCGTTGGTGCCGCAGGCGTAGAACACCGTGTTGGACGGATCATCCACGAAGCTCTTCACCCAGTCCGGCGTGATCCGCCCACGGCGTCCGGTCCACACGTCGTCCGGATGGAGTCGCGTGCAGGTGACGTGAAACTGGACACGCGGGTTCTTCTCCGCCAACTCCCGGAACTCAGCCCCGAAGATGATGTCCTGGGTCGTGCGCACCGTGTAGAGGATCGTGATCCGGGTATCGAGATTCCGCGCCGTCGCCTCCCGGGCGAACCCGCGGAAGGGCGTCACACCGGAACCACCTGCAACACAGATCAGATGCTTCCCCGGCGGATCGAACACCGGCAGGAACCGGCCGGTCGGCGGAATCACCACCATCTTGTCGCCGACATCCAGCCAGTCCACCACGCTCGTTCCCATCTTGCCGTCCCGCTTCACCGTGACCTCGTAATGCCCCCGGTCCAGTGCACTGGAACTCAGCGAATACGCCCGCTTGTACTTGGGTTTGTGCGGCCAGTAGACGGTGATGAACTGCCCGGTCTTGAACTCGGGCTCATATCCATCAGGCCACTGGAACCGCACCGTCTTCGTATCCGGAAGCTCCATCTTCACGGATTCCACCAGCATCTCAGCGATGACTTTTGACATGTCGGGAAGGAACCAGGCCCGTCGTGGACCCGAGGTTTCCCCGATGATGTCCAAGCCATTCCCCGTGTAAAGCCCGGGCCTGCCGCACCCGATCCAAAGACATGCCTTGCCCTCTGCGGCCCGGCAGGTACACACCTGCCTCACCATGGAAGCCGCAACTACCCCGCCCGCGCAACGGGCCGTTTCACTCGATGCCTACCGAGGGTTCGTCATGCTCCTGATGGCCGGTGAGGTGCTGAGATTCCATGCGGTCTCGAAGAACCTCCCCGAGAGCGGCCTCTTCCGGTTCCTGGCCCACCATCAAGACCACGTCGAGTGGCGGGGGTGCACGCTCCACGACCTGATTCAACCGTCCTTTTCCTTCCTGGTCGGATGCGCCCTGCCCTGGTCGATCGCCAACCGCAAGGCCCGTGGTCAGGGCCCGGGCGGCATCTGGCTGCATACGATCTGGCGGGCCTTTCTCCTCATCGCCCTCGGCGTATTCCTCCGCTCGGGCGGATCCAAGTTCACCCACTTCACCTTTGAAGACACGCTCTCACAGATCGGACTCGGCTACGTCGCCCTTACCTTCCTCGCCTGGCGTCCGATGGCAATCCAGGTGACCGGCCTGATTGCGGTTCTCGCCGGCTACTGGGCGCTGTTCGCCTTTGCTCCCCTTCCGCCTGCGGGCTTTGATCCGGCTAGCGTGGGCGTCCCGACCGATTGGCCCGAGAAACTCACCGGGTTTGCGGCGCACTGGAACAAGAATGCCCACCCGGCCCACGCCTTCGATGCCTGGTTCCTCAACCTGTTCCCGCGGATCAAGCCCTGGCTCTACAATGGGGGGGGCTACGTCACGCTCAGCTTCATCCCGACGCTCGCCACCATGATCCTCGGGTTGCTGGCCGGACAATGGCTGCGCCGGACCGACCTGGCCGCCGGACGGCGACTGGGTGGGCTCGTCCTGGCGGGGTTGGCCGGACTGGCTCTGGGAACGCTTCTGGACCGGACAGGGGCCTGCCCCAGCGTGAAGCGGATCTGGACTCCCTCGTGGGTCCTGTTCAGCGGGGGATGGTGCTGTCTTTTCCTCGCGGGGTTCCACGCAGTGGCCGACGTCCGCCGCTGGACCGGGCCGCTCTTCCCGCTGGTGGTGGTCGGGATGAACTCGATCTTCACCTACGTCATTGCCCACCTGTGGGATGGTTTCTTCCGCCAGAACACGACCAATCATCTCAACACCTTTCTCCTCTGGCTGAAGGGTCCTGAAATCTTCGCCGATGGCGGCACCTTCTGGACCGTGACCACCGGTCCCTACGCCCCCTTCTTCGAGGGGGCCATCGCCCTCCTCTGCATCTGGCTCTGCTGCCTCTGGCTGTGGCGCAAGAAACTCTTCATCCGCATCTAGCGCCTCGTCTCAACCCGGGTTGCAGACCTCCGGTCGCCAGCGGGCGCTCTCGGCATCGCCGCCTGAGGGCAGGCGGCCTACAGATCCATCCCCGTTGGAGGCCCGCTGCCCCCAGCGGGCGTTCCTCCCACCACCTCTTCTTCAGCTTTACCAATTGACCGGCCCGACAGTTGCTCTGAGGGCGTGCATTAGGATGAACCGCCTTCATTGATGAAGCCACCGATCGACTCCCGCCAGTTGCATGCCTTCGTGATTCTCGCCCGAACCGGCAGTTTTACGCAGACCGCCCGCGAACTCTTCCTCACCCAATCGGCCGTCAGCCACTCGATCAAATCGCTTGAGACCGACATGGGCTGTCGTCTTTTTGACAGGGTGGGCAAGACCGTGATGCTCACCCAGGCCGGCGAACAACTCCTCCCGTCGGCTGACCGCATCCTCCGCGAAATGGACTCTGCCCGCGGAGGCATGACCGGCCTCCGGCAGTGGGGCTTTGGCCGACTTCGCGTCGGTGCCCCGGCACCCATCGGAGATGGCCTGCTCCCCCTGGTCCTGGCCGAGGTCCGCAAACGCGAACCGCGAACCCTTCTCAAGACCGAGGTGGCCGATGAATCCAACCCCCTGGAACTCCTGGAAGCCCGTCGCGTGGACCTCGTCCTCAGCCCGGCCGGCAAACCCGATGAACGATTCGCCACCGAAACGCTGTTTGCCGAGGAGCACGTCTTCGCCGTCCCCAATGACCATCCCTGGGCACGACTGCAGACGGCACCGCTGGAATCCGTCGGACCGCAACCGGTGATCGTTCCGGGCCTGCACACCATCACCTGGCGCTTCATCGACGAGTTCTTCCGCGTCGACCAGATCAGTCTCAACGTTCAATGCGAGACCGCGACCCCGTGGCAGGCACTGGCTCTGGCGAGCGCTGGGCTGGGGGCCGCGCTGGTGCCCGCCTGGGCCTTCAACTGCGCCCCGAACGCCTCCGGCCTCACCGCCCTGCACATGGGACGTCGGCGCCTGCGTATTCCCTGGGTGATCACCTTCTGGAGGGGCCGACGCCTCAGCCTGCCGGAGAGTCTGTTCATCGAGGTGGCGCGCCAGCAGATCGCCATCCTCGCGGGCGAGATCAATCCACCCAAACGGTCCAAGGCCGCCCACTGACAGGGCTCGAAACCTTCAGCGAAAGGGGACAGGATGCCTCCGGCGAACCTGCCCCATGCGCTCGAAGTCAGATTCATCCCCTACCCCCTCCCAGGGCCCGTTCTTCTATGAATGGGCTTTCGGTGCCCTGCTCGCCTTCCTGTCGCTCCGCGCCCTGATCCGGTTCGGTCCTCTCGACCCGGCCGCCTGGGTCCCCTTCATCCTCCTGGTCGTGGACGGAGCCCTGATCCGCTGGGACCGGGACCCGCGCAGCCTTTGGTCCGGACGGATCCGACTCCTCTTTCATCCCGTGGCGATGGGCATCCTGTACGTGCGCCTGGGACGGGATGTCCCCCGACTGGATCCCACCCGTGCGGATGCCTGGCTGCTGGCCATCGACCGGTGGCTTCTGGGGGAAACTCCGGCGGTCATCCTGTCATCGCACCTGCACCCGGTGGCAACGGAACTCCTCTCGCTCTGTTACCTGCTCTTCTACGTGGCCCTGGTCGCCTATCACTGGATCTGGCTGTCCCACAGCCTGCCGATGGCGCGGAAGTTCTGCACCGGATTGTACTGGATCTACGCGGTGGGATACGTCGGCTACAGCCTGGTGCCGGGGGTTGGGCCGTGGGTTTACCTGGCCGCCAAACTGGAGCCCCTGACCGCTGGGCCGCTCACGTGGCTGACGGACCAGGTGGTCCGGGCCGGGTGCAACGGAGTGGACGTGCTGCCCAGCCTCCATTGTGCCGTCGCGCTCTACTTCCTTGGATTCGATTTCATGAACGGCCAGCGACGCCGGTTCCTGCTGACTCTCGCGCCGGGTCTGGGCCTGTGCGTCGCCACGATGTACCTCCGCTACCACTACGCCGTCGATGTCCTGGCGGGATGCCTCCTCGCCGCCGTCGCGCTCGTCCTCGTCCGCTTGACCCAGGCCGACTCAGCCCGGGTTGAGCGAACGGACGAGCTCCGCATGGAGACCCGGCATGGCAGCAATGCCCGATGAAGCAGCCAACCCGTCCGCAGAGCCCCCCTTCCAGTCGGTGATGATCCCGCCCGCGCCGCGGATGATCGGCACGATCGGCTGGAGATCCCATGGGTTCATGATCGGATCGAGCATCACGTCCGCCCAACCGGCGGCCACCAGCAGGTAGCCGTAACAATCGCCCCACGACCGGACCACCTTGGCCCGCCGACAGACGGACTCGAACCTCGCTCCATCCTGATAGAGGGCCGGATGCATCGGGTCGCTCATCAGCAGGGTGGCCTGGGAAAGATCCGTGCAATTCCGGCCGCGTACCGGTTCTCCATTGAGCGTCGTGGTTTCGCCATCGCCGATCATCAACTGCCGGAGCACCGGCTGGTGGATGCAGCCCAGCACCGGGCGCCCCCGGTGAAGCAGCCCGATCAAGGTTCCGAAGAGCGGCACCGCCGAGATGAAGGACTTGGTCCCGTCGATCGGATCCAGCACCCAGGTGAACTCGGCCTCGCCGCGCACGGTACCAAACTCTTCCCCAACGATTCCATGGTCGGGAAACCGGTGTTCGATCATCTCGCGCATGACCCGCTCGGCTTCACGATCGGCGATCGTGACGGGGGAGGAATCCGACTTCTCCACCACACCCACGTTCTTTTGTCCGAAGTGTGGCAGGATTTCACGAGCGCTGGCCTCAGCCAGTTCCACCAGGAACGAACGGGCGTCATCGAGATGCATCGCCGGCAATGAATCAGAGTTCGATCCGCGCGAACATCCCCCAAAGAGCCGAAGCCCAACCGCAACCGGACCAACCAGGCCCGACGCACCCAACGATGCGCACCCGCTCGTCGACCCTGGATCACACTTTGCAAAGTGTGATCCCAGGGGATCCGATCCGCAGGAGGG
>CAMCFL010000237.1 GCA_945873715.1 Akkermansia muciniphila | reverse complement strand
GAGGGCAGCGGGCCTACAGCAGGCACCCTCTGCTCCATTTTCACCTTCGGACGAGTTCACCGCCCACTTCATGAGCCCATCCGGCACCCCCATCCTTGAGGTCGAGAATCTCGTCCGACTTTTCGGCGATCGGAAGGCCGTGGGCGACGTCAGCTTCACGGTTGCAGCCGGCGAGTCCGTGGGTCTTCTGGGCCCGAATGGAGCGGGCAAGACCACCACGCTCAGCATCGTCTGCGGTCTCCTGCGCCCCACCTCGGGCAGTGTCCGGATTCTGGGCCATGCCCTCCGTGCGGATGACGACCCCGCCAAGGCGCGCTTCGGACTGGTTCCCCAGGAACTGGCGTTGATGGAGGCGCTGTCCGCCCGCGAAAACCTGGCACTCTGCGGTGCCCTCTACCGGATGCATGGGGATGCCCTGGCAAAGGCAATCCAACGCGCACTGGAGTTCGTTGGGCTTGCCGATCGGGCGACGGATCGGGTCTCGACCTTCAGCGGTGGGATGAAACGGCGGGTCAATCTGGCCGCCGCGCTATTGCATGACCCGGAAATCCTCTTCCTCGACGAACCCACGGTCGGCGTCGATCCACAGAGCCGAAATGCCATCTTCGAGAACGTTGAGGAACTCCGGCGGCGCGGGAAGACGGTCATCTATACGACTCACTACATGGAAGAGGTCGAACGTCTTTGCGATCGCGTCATCATCCTTGATCACGGCCAGGTGGTTTCGGACGACTCGCTCAAGGCGTTGAAATCGCGGGTGAGCGCGGGCTTTGAACTGCGGTTCGAACTGGACGGAGCCGAACCCCGGGATCTGTCGTCCCTGAAGGGACTCGCCGGGGTGCGGCAGGTGAGTTGGACCAACACCGAGTTGCGGGTTCAGGTCGATTCCATGGAGGACGGCTTGGAGCGGGTCCTGGCGGAACTGCGACGAGCGGGCGTTCACTTTCATCATCTCGACAGCCGCCGACCGTCACTGGAGAACATCTTCCTCCAACTGACCGGCCGAAACCTTCGCGACGGCTGAACCCCGGGAGAGAGCGCCATGTGGATCCAGATCCGAGCCCTCATGCGAGCCGAACTGAGACTGTTCTTCAGCGATCGGCGGTCCGTGATCCTCTACCTCGCGGTGCCGATCTTCATCGCTTCCTTCATCGGTTCCCTGACCGGCGGGGGCTCCGGCTCCCGGCAGGTCAGCATGGCCTTGTGGATCGCGGATCTCGATGGCTCCGCCCTCTCCCGGGGAGTCGTTTCGAATTTCGTCTCTGACGTCGCCTTCCGAGTCACGGTGACCAACGACGCGGCGGTCCGGGCCCAGGTCCTCGCCGGCCGGGTTCCAGTCGGTCTCATCCTCCCTCCGCGATTCGGTGCGGACGCGCCGTTCGGCCTTTTCGACACCAATCGACGCCCGAACCTCACGCTCCTGCATGATCCTTCGCGGGCGATGGAGTACCAGGTGGTGCAGGGCATGCTCATCCCCAAGGTGATTCAGTCGATCGCGGAGAATGCCTTTTCCTGGAACGGAGCCCGTGAACTCGCGAATGAAGCCCTCCGAAACCTTGAGCGCACGGCGGCGCTTCCGAACGACGATCGCTCGCTCTACCGGAGAATGCTCGAACCCGTTCGGGAATGGGTCGATGGCCAGGCCACCCGGGAGACGGCGGAGGCGGGAACCACGAATCGACCCCAGCGGCCATTTGAACTTCCCATGCCCTTCCAGGTGACGGCCGAGGCGGTCACGGCGCGGGCGGAAGCGAAGTACAACGGATACGCCCATTCATTTGCCGGAATCGGACTCCAGTTCGTCCTGATGTCGATGGTGGATCTGGCCATGGGCCTGCTGAGGGAACGCGAATCCGGATGGTTCAAGCGGCTTCGATCCGCGCCGCTCACCCGTGGCTCCGTGCTGATCTCGAAGGGGACGGCTTATGCCGTGGTGGCGGTGATGAGCCTCTCGGGTTGCTTCGCCTTTGCGATGGCGGTGTTCGGCGTCCGGATCCAGGGAAGCGGACTGGGCTTCCTCCTCTGCCTGGTTCTGACTTCAATGATGTCATCGTCGTTGGGGCTGATGTTGGCCGCCGTGGGGAAGACCCAGGGCGGCACGCGTAGCATCTCCATCGCCGTGATCCTGGTCCTCGTGATGCTCGGCGGGGCCTGGATGCCGACGTTCATCTTTCCGTCGTGGCTCCAGACCATCTCCCTGTTCACCCCCACCCGTTGGGCGATCGACGCGTTCGATGCCATGACCTGGCGCGGACTCGGTCTGGAGGCACTGATCGGGCCCGCAGCCGCAATGCTCGGATGGACCGCCTTGTTCAGCGGCATTGCCCTCTGGAAGTTCCGCTGGGAATCCGAGGGATAGTGCGCCGGGTTCCAGGCTGAAACCAACAAGTGCCCCGGATGCGGATCCCTGTGGCGTCCCCCGATTCCTACCGATGCCTGAGATCGAGTGCTCTTCGGTTCACGGCTTCTGACTCCGGACCCGAAGCCGTTCCATTGACTCCGGGGTGAGCAACCCGGCCTCATGAAACGTCTGCGCGTAGGCCCATTGGCGTTGCCCGATGCGATTTGATTTCCTGCGGTTCAACGAAGCGGGCATGAGCTCGAGGTTGGCCAGTTCGTTGCCCAACTCCGGGGCGAGACTCACCGGCACGATGTGATCCACCTCGGCCAACTCCCCTTGGTAAGGACCGGTGGTGATGAGTGCCGAGCGCCCCCGCTCGAGGCGGCGAAGATTCTCCGGCGTCAAAAGACCGAGGCGGCTGGCGATGTTGAAGTTTCGCTCGAGAGACGCCTGAACCAACTGCCGGCGTTGGCCATGGCTTCCGCCCCAACCCACGCCCTGACGCAGGACATTCGTGGGGTCATGGCCTCGGGAATGCGCCAGCGCCATCTCGTAGACCAGTTGGTTGAGACGCGGGTTCGCGCCACGCTCTGGAAGGAAGGCGAGCGTCTGTGGCCGGCTCAGCCGGGCAATCTGCCAGGAAATCGGCCACGGCGTCAGCCAGTAGGCCGCCGCCGTGAAAAGGCTGAGGACCAGTGTCCAGCCCAGTGAGCGCCGGCCCGATCGACCCTGTTTTCGCGCGCGGCTCACGTCGGGCTCACTTGTCCCTCACGGGCAGGGCTTCATGGCAGAAGATGGACGTCCACTCCTTGGCGGCCGCCCGGTCGCCGGGGTTTCCACCCCGGATCTCCAAGCGGCCACTCCGCAGACGCACGACCCGGGTGCTGCCAAACACGGCGAGGGTTTCCAGCTCTCCATCCGTCGCCATCCATCGAATCAGGTTCAAGTTCATGCCCGAACCTTACCCGGGAGGAGCGGACATCGGCGGGGTCACCCCGCCGACTCAGGCGATTTTCACTTTGAGCCGGTGCTCTCCAAACGGAGCCCGCTTGAGCTGTCCGAGCACGGCTGCCGCCCGTGCCGTGGGCACATCGGCGAAGCTGTGGCGCGGACGGACGTCGACATGGCGGATGCTCTCCGCCGGTTCCCCGGTGGAACCGAGGATGAAATCGCGCAAGGATTCTGGAGTAACTCCCTGTTCTTCTCCGACGCTCATCCACAGTCGGGTGAATTCACTGACCGTCTCGACGGGACCGGCAGCCAACTCTTCCGGGGTGGCCGGAGGCTTCGCCGGAGCCGCCGGAGGCCGGGGCACAGCTGCAGGCGCGGGTGCCACCGGTCGCGCGGGGCGTGCAGGACGTTCGGGACGTTCGGCACGGGGATCGAACGATCCCGTCGAACCCGGGAAGGTGGGACGCGCCGGGCGCGCAGGGACGCCGGGACGCGGCGGCTGGGCAGGACGGGCAAACGGACCTGCCGGACGCGGGACCGCGGGCTTCGGGGTGGCCGAGGCCACGGGAGCCATGCCCTCGACCGGCATGGCGGGAGCACCCGCTGCGGGCGCTTCCCCAACGGCCGAGCCTTCCGTGGGAACCGTCACGGATTCCGAGCCAACCACGGTGGCGGCGGGGGCCGTCCCACCGGGGGGCTTCGGTGCCACCGGAGCGGGCCGGGCATCCCGCACGGGACGCGCAACCGGGGTGGGAACCTTGCGCACCACCCGAGGGCGTTCCTCGACGGGACCGCCGGCACGAGAGACACCGGGACCGGTAGCCGCGGCGGGCTTCTCGGGTTTCTCGGGCTTGCCGGCGGCCTGGGCCGCCTTGGCGCGGGCGAAGAGGTGATGGATCAGGGCACTGGCAACATCGAGCGAGTCGAAGCCTTCTTCCAGCAGCACTTCCAACAGATGATCGTAGTGCCGGAAATCGCCGGCCTTCAGGGTCTCGCGAACATCGCGGAGACACTGGTTCTGCTTGGCATCCTCAATCTCCCCGATCGTCGGGACCGTCCCGCGACGGAGGCGTTGCCGGGTCAGACGTTCAATGTCCCGGACGAGGAACACCTCGCGCCCACTCATGAGCGAGAGGGCCAACCCGTGCCGACCCGCACGACCGGTCCGACCGATGCGGTGGACGTAATCCTCCGGGTCATAGGGCAGGTCGAAATTGATGACCGCCTGGATGTCATCGACATCAATGCCGCGGGCCGCGACATCGGTGGCCACCAGCAACTCCGTCTGGCGACGACGGAACTTCTGCATCACGCGTTCGCGGGCGTTCTGCGGCATGCCGCCATGGATGGACTCGGCACCGTAACCGGCGGCGACCAGATGGTCGGACAATTCGACGACGTCCCGCTGGGTATTGGCGAAGATGATCCCGAGGGTGATGTCGTGGAGATCGATCAACCGGGTGAGCGCCTCGAACTTCCAACGACGATCCACCTCGAAGCACACCTGCTCGACCGTGGGCACGGTGAGCGTGGCCGACTCCATGCGGATCCGAGCCGGATCCCGGGTGTAGCGGCTGATCAACTCCTCGATGGCGCGAGGGACCGTCGCGGAGAACATGGCCACCTGCCGGGTGGGCGGGACATCCTTGAGGATCGTCTCGATGTCATCCCGGAAGCCCATGTTGAGCATCTCGTCCGCCTCATCGAGGATGACCATGCGCAGGTTCTTCAGGATCAACGTCCCGCGGCGCATGTGGTCGAGAAGACGACCCGGAGTGCCGACCACGACCTGGGCTCCGCCTCGGAGTTCAGCGAACTGCCGGGTGTAGCTCGCCCCACCGTAAATGGGAACTGCGCGGACTCCCCGCTTGAAGAAGGCGAGTTTGTGCACCTCCTCGGTGACCTGCATGGCCAACTCCCGCGTCGGACTCAGGATCAGCACCTGGGGTCCGGGAGCGTTCAGGTCAAGCCGCTCGAGGGCGGGAATGACGAATGCGGCGGTCTTGCCGGATCCGGTGTGGGACTGTCCGACCACATCCCGCCCCGCGAGGAGAATTGGAATGGCGGCAGCCTGGATCGGTGAGGCCTGCTCGAAACCGAGCTTCTGGACCGCCCGCTGGATCTCGGCAGACAGGCCGAGATCCGAAAACAACGTCGATTGCATCTATGGCCGGTCAACCTATCGAAAAATGGGCCGGCCTGCGAAGCATTTCTAAGGGCTCATGGCTACTTCACGCCTTCGTGCCCGTCGGCCACCCACGCTTTGTACCCGCCACGGACGTTGTAAAGGTTGGTGAATTCCAGCCCACGCATGGCATTGCACGCCTTCAGGCTCCGGACCCCCGCCGCACAGTGCACGAGGTAAACCTTGGAGCGGTCGAGCTTGCC
>CAMCFL010000236.1 GCA_945873715.1 Akkermansia muciniphila | reverse complement strand
TGGCCTCCCACCGCCGCCGGAGAGGCGTCGAATTCATCGTCGAGGCGGTTGGTGGCCAGCACCTCGAATTGATCTGTCCTCTTGAGCACCACCGTCACGCCGTCGCGACCCACAAGATAAACCCGTCCGGCAGCGGAAATGGGCGACGCATAAACCCCGTTCATGCCCGGTACCCTCTCAGCCTCGATGACCGGATTTCCGGATTTCGCGTCGAAGACGGAGAGCATCGCGTTGTTTCCCGAGTACAGATACAGCCGATCCTCGACCAGGAGCGGCGATGGAACGTACGGAGTGTTCTTTGCCTGACGCCACAGGACGGAGTCGCCGTCGCTCAGGTCACCTGACTGGCCCAGTCGGATCGCCATGAGGGACGAGCCTCGGTACCCACTGGTGGCGTACAGGACGCCGTTGGCGGACACGGGGGTCGGGATGGCGTTGGCGGTCATACCCGAGCACGACCAGATTTCGGTTCCCGCGGAGAGATCGTAGGCGCGGATCTTGCCGGTGGCGTTGACCACCACCTGGGCCTTACCACCCACTTCGACCACGAGTGGGGTGCTCCACCCAGTCGCCTCGTCCCGCTTCTGGCGCCAACGCTCCTTGCCGGTCTGGGTGTCGAAGGCGGCGATGAAGTCGTCCCCTTCATGATCCCAG
Organism: Akkermansia muciniphila; assembly: GCA_945873715.1. Taxonomy (GTDB): domain Bacteria; phylum Verrucomicrobiota; class Verrucomicrobiia; order Limisphaerales; family UBA9464; genus UBA6176. Next base: position 5,043 of record CAMCFL010000236.1, on the reverse strand, counting down.
TTCACCACCAGGGTGTCCCCGTGGATCGCGGCCGAACCGCCTTCGCCAAATCCGTTGCGGGTCTGCATCCGACCGAGATCCTTGGACCAGAGAACCGTTCCCTTCAGGTCCAGACAGTGCAGACCCCGGGAACCCAGCAACACATACAGCCGCTTCCCGTCGGTGACGGGGGAGAAGGAAGCGTAACCGTGATCCCGGTGATGTCCCTCGTGCGGCAGCACCTCGGCGACCACGCGACGCCAGAGCTCCTTCCCCGAGTTGCGATCCACGCTCATCACGATCCAGCGTTGGATGGCATCCGGTGCCTCGGTCCGCATTCCACCCCCGCCCGGTCCGCCCCGGCGACGTCCGCCGGCTCCGCCTTCGGGGGGTGTTCCCGCGGGGGGCCGATTCGGCGGCGCAGACTCCTTGGCAACGTCCGGCTTCTTGCCGGTCGACTCCGCCGTGACGACAAAAACCTGATCGCCCCACAGGATGGGGGTCGATGTTCCGTAGCCGGGAAGCTTGAGCTTCCACTTCACATTCTGCGTCTCGCTCCAGGTCAGCGGGGGGGTGGCGTCGGTCGCCTGCCCATTCGCCAGCGGGCCGCGCCACTGGGGCCAGTTTCCGGAAGAGGCGGCGGAGGCGGTCAAGGCGAGCAGGGAGCTGGCTGCCGCGGTCAGCAAAAAGGGTTTCATGAGGCAAATCGGATCCATCCTCAGGCCCTGACCGCGGCCAACTCCATCCGGTTACGCAGGGAGTGGCGGATGGGAGACCCTCCGCGGGCTTCAATCCTTGGCGGACCCGGGTGCTCCGCCTTTCCGCGGCCGACGGCGGCGCAACAAACGAGAGAGAACCTCTCCCGGCGCGTCCACCAAAGCCGCGTCCACCGTCAGCTCCCGGATCCGGGTCGAAGGCAGCTCGAATTTGAATTCCCGCAGTGCCCGTTCGCACACGGTCATCAACCCACGCGCCCCGGTATTCTCGGCCGCCGCCTGCGCCGCGATCCGGCGGAGCCCGTCCGTCTTGAAACGAACCTTGATCCCATACGCCCGGAACGCCCGTTCGTACTGCCTCAGGAGACTGCTCTCGCTGTCGCGCATCACATGGAACAGGTCGTCGGCCGTCAGCCCCTGACATGCAACGCGCACCGGCAGTCGCCCAATGAACTCGGGCTCGAATCCGAACTCGATGAAGTCCTGGGTGGTCGCATCGGCAATCAACTGGGACGCCGGCAATCCCTCGACCGCCGCGCCCCGGCGGCGGCGGACGACCGTCTCGAGCCCTGCGAACGCCCCACTGACGATGAAGAGGATGTGGCGCGTGTTGATGGAGTGTTCCCTGGGACGCGGCATTCCTGGCGGCGGGGCCTCATTCGGGGACATGACCGGCACGTCGGCGTCCTCCATCAGCTTCAGCAGGTTGGTCTGAACCCCGCGCCCACTGACGTCCCGTGTCCCGGCCTCGCGACCGGCGATCTTGTCGATCTCGTCGAGGTAAACGATCCCCTGTCCCGCTCGCTCAACGTCGCCGTTCGCCCGCCGGATGAGGTCACGGATCAATTCCTCCACGTCGCCCCCGACGTAACCCGTTTCCGAGAACTTGGTGGCATCCGCCTTGACGAAGGGCACCCCGATCAACTCGGCGGCCGACCGGATCAGATGGGTCTTTCCCACGCCCGTCGGCCCCAGCAGCAGGACGTTCTGCTTGACGTAGTGGGGGGCGGGATCTCCCTCCCGGGTCAGGCGGACATGCTGAAAGTGATCGCACAGGGCCACGCTCAGGACTTTCTTGGCCTCGTCCTGACGGATCACGAACCGGTCGAGGTGTTCCTTGATGTCCCGGGGTCGCAACCGGAAGGCGAAGGACTCCCGTGCGGGTTTGGGTTTGGACACCTTCAGCAGGGGGTCCACCGAACTGTTCTGCCGGGGCACAATCCGACCCGGAGCGGATGGCCCCGCTGTCGCCGGCTTGGAATCCGGCTTGGGCGCGGACTTGCGGGATCGACCGGGGGCGGACGTGAGCCCGAGAGAGACCGGGCCCAGCAGGGCGTCTGAAGTCAGCTTGGAAGCCATCGCCGCGAGTCTAAACCCGAACCGGAGGAGCCGCACGTGGGGAATGGGAGCTAGAGGAATGGGGCATCCTTGAACTGCGCCAGTCCCAGGACCGCGGGCGTCCTCGCCCGGTTCGGTGGGGCGAGCCTTTCGGAGGGGCGAGTTCCACGAGTCCTCAACTGCCTCCTTCCGCGTTTCGGACTCGCGGAGCTCATCCCTCCGAGGTCCGTCCGAGGCATGCCCCGACCACACTTTGCAAAGTGTGGTCCTTGCCGGGTGACCCCGGGCGGGTACAAAAGGACGGGGTGAACTCCCGCTGGTTCCCTTGGCTGCTTTCAGTCCTCCTCTTGTGCCTGTGCTCCGGATTCAGGGTCCGCGGTGCGGCGGAAGAATCCCGCTCAGCCGCAGCCCGCCCGAACATCCTCATGATCATCTCCGACGATCAGGCCTGGACCGACTACGGCTTCATGGGTCATCCACACATCCGCACGCCGAACCTCGACCGTCTGGCCTCGCAGTCCCGTCAGTTCACGCGGGGCTACGTTCCTTCCAGTCTGTGCTGTCCCAGTCTGGCCACGATCCTCACCGGAAGTTTCCCGCACCAGCACGGGATCACTGGCAACGATCCTCCGCTGCCTGCAGCGATTCCCGGAGCGGGGAAGTATTCCTCTCCCCAGTTCCTCGCCGGGCGCACCCGCTTGAACCAGCGGATGAACGAGAACCCCGCATTGCCGCGATTGCTGGCGTCGGCCGGCTATCGCTCCTTTCAATCTGGCAAGTGGTGGCAGGGCCACTTCCGACATGGCGGGTTCACCCACGGAATGACCCAGGGTGAAGATGCCGGGGGCGGACGTCACGGAGACGCTGGCCTCCGCATCGGCAGGGAAACCCTTCAGCCGATCTTCGACTTCCTCGACGAGGCTGGCCGGGACGGGGTCCCTTGGTTCGTCTGGTATGCCCCCATGATGCCACACGACCCACACACACCGCCGGAGCGGTTCCTTGCCCGGCACCGAGCCACGAGTCCCTCGGTCCACGTGGCGCGCTATCGCGCCATGGTCGAGTGGTTCGACGAAACCTGTGGCCAACTCCTGGCGGATATCGACCGACGGGGTCAGGCCTCCGACACGATCGTCGTCTACGTCACGGACAACGGATGGATCCAATCCCCGGACAATCCCCGCTATGCGCCCCGTTCCAAGCAATCGCCGTACGACGGAGGTCTGCGAACCCCGATCCTGATCCGCTGGCCTAGACAGATCCAAGCGACCGTCATTAATCACCCGGTCAGCTCCATCGACCTGCTCCCGACCCTGCTTCACGCCGCGGGGGTGGCGGTCCCCGGTGGAGCGCCCGGAATCAATCTTCTGGATGACCGCGCCGTGCGCCGTCGTGACTCCGTCCAGGGTGCCTGCTTCGCCCACGACATTCCGGATCTGGACCACCCGGACCGCGGTCTGCGTTGGCGATGGATGATCCGCGATGGATGGAAGATCATCGTCCCGGACGCGATCAACGAACCCGAGGGAACGGTCGAGCTCTATCGGGTGGATCAGGATCCTCTCGAGCTCGTCAATCTCACCCAGCGGGAACCCCGGCGTGTCCGACGGCTCCTGCGCGAGCTGGACCGCTGGTGGCCGGGACCCCTGCAAGCCAGACCGAAGCCGTAAAAGCCCGGTGTGCCCGCCGACCGCCGGTACGGCGGAAAGAACGGGCGGGCCGCCCATTCCCCAAGTTCGTTACGGGATGGATTGGCCCAGATGCCGCGGCAGCACGCGCTTCAACCTAGGACTCCGGGTCAAGGCCACCGGCGTGATCATCCGCCGCTCCAGCGGCGTTGGTCCGACCTCCATCTCCCGGATGAATGCCTCGTGCGGTCGCCAGTTGAGATCACCCAAACGTTCCCATCCCGCCAGTCGGATACCCATGGCACGCTCGAAGGCCAGGGAAACCAACTCGGAGCAGTAGATCTCGTCGTCGCCGGGGGCGTAACGAAAGTCATAGGGACGCCCGGTCATGGCCGACAGTTCCCGTCGGAGCTGCCCGCCTCCTGCCTCACTCAGCGATTCGAGCCGGTGGATCTGCACCCGGGAGCCACGCCCCCGGACCACCCACTGCACATAGGGCGTCCAGCGCACTTCGCCGAGGGCCTCCACCACGTACCAGTCCCCATCCCTCCGCATCAGCACGCCGCTATGGGACCATTCGCTCTGCGTGACCCCCTCGATCGCGTCCACCAGCGGGCCGTGAGGCAGGGACTGGAACACCACATCCCCCTCACGTTTCTCCAGCCAGACCACCGCCGCCACCCGGTCGAGCCGCACCCGGGTGGCGACGCCTCCCAGAATGAGCACCAGCAGGGCGAACCGAACCTTTGCCAGCGATGACGTTGGAAGAATCCTGAACCATTTGGGCATTTGCATGGGCACCTCCTTGGAGACGCCTCATTGGACCTGCCCGACGCGCTTTCCTCCCGACGCAATGCGAGCTAGGCAACGGTCATGAAGGCCACCGAGGTTCCGCAGAACCGACGGACCGGCTGGCCGGAGGCCACCATCTCGCCCAACCACCGGACCACACCGGGGTGGTAGAGGTCTCAATCATGCCACACGACCGTGAGCGGACGACGGCAGTGCGCGAGGTACTTTTCGGTGTCGCTGCGGATGTATTCGTAGCTGTGCGCACCATCGATCACGACGAAATCCGCCTCTCGAACCGGGGCGTAGTCCCAGGTGGCGCTGTCGCCCAGGTGCTGCACAATCCTTGTACCCGGTGCCAATCGAAACTCCGCGCCGACACGCCGCTTCTCCACCAGATGAAGGTCATCCTGCTTCAACTGGCTGTCGGACGCCTGATGGCCCGGCGGCAGGTCCAGCGTGTGCACCGTCGCCCCAGGAGCGTTCAATGCCAGCATGGCGGTGGTGGCCCCGTCAAAAGTCCCGATCTCAAACAGGACCTGGGGCTTGCGCTCTGCCACCAGGGCCAGCACCGCCAGGAGGTCCTGCTGCGG
>CAMCFL010000235.1 GCA_945873715.1 Akkermansia muciniphila | reverse complement strand
GGTCGCACCCGGGAGTCGATCATTCAACGCGAGCCAGGTTCCATCCGGCGAGGCCACCAGCCCTGACAGTCCCACCCCCCGCAGTTCCTTCCGACGCAGTTCCCGGCCCGAGGGCAATTCCCACTCCACGACCTTGCCGGCGTTGTCGGCGGCCAGGAGGCGGCCGCCGCCGGGGATCACCAGCACCCGTTGCACATCGCCTTCCAATTGACCCAGGAGACCCACGGCGTCGCTGCGGACCTGGCCATCGAGGAAATTCCATTCCCACCCACGCGGATCCCGCTGGCCGCTCCCGGGAATCTGACGATCCAGCAGGGTGCGCACCCGACCCGGATCACCGGCGGATTGCGCGGCGAAGGCCAGGGTCATGTCCCCGGAGTAAAGATGCCGACGGGCATCCCACTCCGCGTTCTCCGCCCGAACCTGGGCCGCACGGGCACGCTCGGCCACCTGTTGCAGGTCCTGCATGCGCGCCCGGATCTCACGGACGGTCACCGCCCCCCCTACGCCGATCACCAGGACCAGGACGGGCCAGACCGGATGCCGACGGCACCAACGCCCGAAGCGGAGCGCCGGACTCGTCCCCCGTGTCCGAAGGGGTTCATCGCGGAGGAAACGATCCAACTCCTCCACCACCCCGGCGACCGAGGCGTAGCGACGGGAGGGACGCTTCTCCAGACAGCGCAGGCAGATCGTCTCCAGGTCTTCGGGCAGGCCCGATCGCAGGGTGCCCGGACGCGGCGGATCCTGTTCCAGGACCGCCTTCAAGGTCTCTTCCAGCGTGTCCCCACGAAACGGCGGGCGATCCGTCAGCAAGAAATAGAGCAGTGCTCCCAGGCCGAACACGTCGGTCACCGCCCGGGGATCGCCATAGCGCGTCGAAGCCTGTTCCGGTGCAAGGTAGTTGGGCGAACCGATGCCCGACGTCGCCTCGCGCTCCGCACGGAGATCCCGGTGCCGGGCGAGCCCGAAATCCGTCAGGCGTGGAACGCCATCGGCATCCATCAGCACGTTGTCGGGCTTGAGATCCAGGTGCCAGACGCCCTGGGTGTGGGCATAGGCAACCGCCAGGCCGATGGCCCGCACCAACCCGGCCACCTCACGCGGAGTCAGCACCCGCGTCGCGGCCCACTGACCGAGGTTCTGCCCGCGGATATACTCCATCGAGAAAAACGGCTGCCCCTCGTGGCACCCCACCTCGTAGATCCGGACGATGTGGGGATGGCTCAGGCTGGCCGCGGCGGCCGCCTCCGATTCCAGCGACGGTCCCGAAGCGCCCCCACCAGCGCGGACTCCCAGCACCTTGACGGCGCACAGCCGGTTCAATCCCGACTGCCGCGCCAGATAGATGACGCCCATGCCACCCCGCGCGATCTCCTCCAGCAATTCGTATTGCCCAAACCGATGGGGCAACCGCGGCTCAAACACCGCGTTGGTTTTCGTCGTGCTGCTCACCGCACCGACCCTACCCCACGCCACCATGGATTGCACCGCTCGGTTCAGGGGATTTCTGCGGGGCTGCCGTCATCACCGACCACTCGGGCGTTGGGAACCTGGACGCCGGCGGCGTCCCGGAACTTAGCCGGCGGTCGCCCGACCGCCGATCCCAAGAGCCCATCGACCCCGGAGGGAGTCGTGCCTCCCCTGCTCCGGCCCACAGGCCAAACCGGGGTCCGCCGGGATCGCCGCTCTACCCTCCACCGTGTCGGGCCCCATCTACTCCAGACATCACGTTCGATCGCAGCCTCACCGGTCCCAGCGCACGCTTCGAACAAGGAGTCGGAGGGTCAATCGTGAGGCCTGACCCCTCCGCGCTCCTTCCAAGGACTGGGGCCTGGGCTTCGTACCAGGCAGCGGCCACCGCCAACTCCGATTCCGCGACGCTGAGCAGCCGATAGCTCATCGCAGCCGCCGCCGAATGGCCCCAAGCTCCGTCCAACCGCCAAATGAATCGGGCGTGGTCGCTCACTCGTGCTCCACGCCCATCCTCGCCCGATCCACTCCGCTGTGGTGTTTGGCGTTTTGCGTGTCCGATTCATGGAATCGTTATGATACGGTAAAACTGTTTGGCTTTGTTTCTCGTGGAGTCAAAGACGGACATCTCGCTTCCATTGCCGATGACCGGTGAGCCGAAGTCCGTCCAATTCGGATTGTCCAGTGATAGCGATGTCTGCACCTGATAAGACACGCCCGGCAGGGTAGGCCAGGCAATCTCGGCTGCTGGATGAATCGACGCCGCAGCGGGCAATACAGGTGTGATCCAGCCAATACTGAAGTTGATCCCATCTCTGCCAATGTGAACCACGTTCAGCGTTACCGACGTGACGGAATCATCAATCCGAACCATTCCAAAATCGGTGTTGAAAGCCGCATCGCTATTGAGTTCACCCGGCAATGCATTCTTGACCGTGAAACTACCGACCCCGCCGGTGAATGCACTCGGTCCAAAGCTCGCGCCAAGGTCGTAATCGCCCAAGAATGTTCCACTATTATTCACACTGACTGTGGTAATGTTCCCAGGATAGGCTTGGTCCAGCCTCCCGAGTCCGGAGGTTCCAAGCACACATTGCCCCGCTGCGATCGGGCCGTTCAGAAACGTGAATGTAACTTGATATGACTGGGACGTTCCGAGCGCGCCGTCTTCTACCTGATTGAGAGCATCGTGCGCGGTCTACGAGTAGGTGTTTGCAGCGTTGACAATGCTGCCATTCTGTTCTGCGCCATACTGCACACGGTAACGAGTCAACGTGCCGTTGTAATCGACGCGGACATTTCCGTAGCCAGGCATGTTGAACACGGTTCCACCCGGAACAGTAACTCCAACGTTGATCAAGCTCATGTCCAGCCATCTAACTTCGTATTGCGCCGCCTGCATCCGTTGGAGACCCAATAGCAAAATCATCCCGGCCATGTTGGAGACAAGCTTCCTTGTCTTGAGTAACGTTTTCATTGGATTGACTGTTTGTTCTGATCTCCTGCGCGCGGCGCGTGAGACCACATTTCAAAAGCTGAGCGACTGCCGCCGGAAGAGCAAGGTCGATCGTGAACGCCGCGCCAGAACCACTGCCACACATCGAGCAGAGAAGGGCGGCGGCAGTTCGTCTCCCGCGTCTGGTTGAACGAAGCCGCCGCGCGGGGCCCTTCGCCGTGGTGGGATCACCCGGGAGAACACGCTTCGGGCGTAGGACACTCCTATCATCACGACAAAGATCCATTGCGTTCCTCGTCCTTCGTCAACTGGCTCCGCGCTTGGTCCAGTCCTATACCGACGGGACCATCCAGTGGTCCCGCTTCCATAACCGCCCACCCGCTGATCGCGGCAACGCCGAGATCACTTCGTGACTCCTCCACCTCATCGAGCAACGCAAGCTCTCGGCTACTTCGAGTAGGCTTCGGACTCCCCCGCGGCTTCGTCCAACCGCGAAATGAATCGGGCGTGGTCACTCACTCGTGATCCACGCCCATCTTCGCCCGATCTATTCCGCTTTGGTGTTCGGCTCGTTTATGGGTTTACTGATGCGGCCGGGCGAACGGCTCCAGTCCGAGTGTCAATGATTTGGGTCGCTCCGCCGCTGGAGGTGCCACCGAAATTGTGGAAATCCTTTGACCGATCGAACTGAACAAATCGCCCGTTCTCAGCAAGGTGACCGAGCCTCCCGACGGTGCTCCATCCGATCACCAATGTGCCGCCAACGAAAAGAGTCAGGAGGAGGACGATGTATGTTCTGTACCGTTCTGGTGTCATAATGTGTATCGGCTGCCGAACGTGAAGGTCAGCGAGGGGAGCCAGCCACCGGCGACGTCCGCATCGCCACTCGGGGTGCCGGCTGGCGCCCGTTCGCTGGACCGTCTGGTTCGGCGCTTCCGGGTTCATGGGGTTGCGAGTATCTTTTGAAATTCATTCTTCAGGCCGATTGCGGGTCCGACGCGAGCAAGACCAAACTCTGCAAACTGCTTGGCGTCTGTGACGCGGCCAGCTTGGAGGGCAATGCGGCTAAGGGCAAGAGCCTGACGAACCTCAGTGCTGCGTCCCGGAAACGGCAAAGGGGTATCGCAGGCAAGCATGGCAGGCGTAACGCGAATGAAGTCGTCGGGGAACGTTGAGAAGCTCTGGAAATACGGGACTCCAACTTCGCGGTAGAGCCGCAAAATCGACACGGCGGATGCACGGGCCTCCTGCTCGGTGGCGCCATAGCTCCACCAATGGTCGACCTGCCCAGGCGGGGCTAGGCGTATGCGGAACTCGCAGTCCGGCTCGGTAATCTTGTTCGCATCGACGTCTCTAGGGAAGAAAGTGAGATGAATGCCAAGACACACACAGCACTGGCCGCCATGAACTGAGCCCTGCAACGCGATAACGTGAATGACCTCGCCCAGTGTGCGGCGGTAGGTGGTGCCTGATGATCGGAAGCCGTCTGCAATGAGAGCTGGCTTGAGCAGCAGCTTCAATTGGGAATGGAATTGGTCTCGTTTATTCACGGGATATGCGAGGAGTCGCCGAACGACCCAAGCTCAGCGACCCGGCCCACGAGGGCGTCCGATTGCAACCTGGACGCGATGGCCGGGTTCGCTGCAGCGCATGGTTAGGCATCAGCTTTGTGTGCAAGGGCTCCTCCAATCTGCGCTTCGTCTTTGGTATTTGGTGCTGCGTCAGGATACGCGGTGCGCATGATAAATGGTGCGCCTCGCAATAACCAATAGGCAACCAACAACGGCCAGCCACTCATCGCGATGCCCATCATGAAACCGGAGAAGCTCACCCGCTGCGAAAAGCCACCGCCGAGGTCGTGCGGAAATGATCCGATGATCTGTCCGATAGCCACCGGCAAAGCCTGTAGGCCATGGTATAGAAAAACCAGCCCAAGAAGTCGGACTGCCAGACTGAATATGTCTTTTGGTTTCATGGTGTGTAATTGCTGTGGTGTGATGATGCCTAACAACAATTAGGCCAAAGGCACCCGTTGCCGGTTTGCCCTAGTACCCCCGATTGGGGGTGCAAAGCCAAACGTGTTTGGCCTAACAAGGCCAAATCCCGGACAAAAGCCAAACCTGTTTGTCCTAACAGGAGATCGGTAACCTTTGGCATCTTTGGACGTCGCCTGCGGACAACGACTTATGGAAGACCCGCAAGACTCGCTTAGTCATAACACGGCAGGTGGAGCCTTCAAGCGGCATCTAGGGCCCGACGCAAACCGATTGGGGCAGGAGTGGGGAATGGCCGCGGAGAAGCGGAGAAGCGCAGTTCCGACGTAGAAGGCCTTTGAACGAAGCCGGAGGAACAGGATCGCCGTCGGGCGCGGGAGCGTCCTGGAGTGCGGGCAGCGTCAGCTGCCGCTTTTGCCCGCTCCGTCCCGTCGGGGAGCGACGAATGGTCCCGGCTCGTGGTGGGCGCCGCGAGGGTTGGACACGGATCCCGAGGAGGCGCGATCCCTCCGGGATCGAAGGGAATTGGGTGCGAGATCCGGCGGTCATTCGACCGCCGGCTAAAATCCGTGACGCCTCCGGCGTCCAGGCCGGGAACGGAGTCTCCCCGATGCGTCGGAGTGCGCGACCGCGGCCGATGACGCTGCTCGCACTCCCGGACGCTGCCGCGCACGTGACGGATCCGCTTCCCGAGTGCGTTCCAGAACCCGATTTGGTGGTGCTCCGCTTCTCCGCTCCTCCGCGGCAATCCCAGGTTGGTCCGTCGTCAACCCGGTACCGGCGGG
>CAMCFL010000234.1 GCA_945873715.1 Akkermansia muciniphila | reverse complement strand
GGCGCAGATGGCGCAGATGAAGAAGCGACTTCCCGCCGAATCGCCCGCAACGGTCGGGCGCGATTCCGTTGCCGCTTAGCCGTATCGATGCAGGAGTGATTTCACGCGGAGCCGCGGAGCGCGCGGAGAGAAGGGACGTTCACGAACCTTTCGACGCCTGCAACCGTTCACCATCAGGTGACCGATCGGCTCTCCATTCGAATGTCCCTTCTCCGCGACCTCCGCGCCTCCGCGTGAACCTGTCCCCAGTTTCAACCGCATGGTTACGGCTTAGAACGCCTTCGCGGTGGCTCCCATCTGCGTGATCTGCGCCATCTGCGGATAACGCGCTTCTTTTCTCCGGGCTCAGACCACGCGGACGGCGGGCACGGGCAGGATGAACTTGCCTCCGGCGGCGCGGTACGCCTGTTGTTGGGCGAGGATTTCGTCGGCGAAATTCCAGGTCAGGAGCAGCGCGTAATCCGGCTGACGCGAGAGCAGTTCGGAGGGGGGCAGGATCGGCAGGTGCGATCCCGGGGTGAGACGTCCCTGCTTGGCCGTGCTCCGGTCGGCGACGAACTCCAGGCAGTCGATGCCGTCGCGTCCGATCCCGTAGAAATTGAGCAGGGTCGATCCCTTGGCGGACGCGCCATAGGCGGCGATGCGATTTCCAGACGCCCGCAGGTTCTGGAGGAGTTCGAGCAGTTGGGTGCGCAGGGCGTGAACCTTGCCGGCGAACGCATCGTAGTAGGCATGGGATGCGACGCCCTTGGCGGATTCCTCGGCGAGCAGGTCCCGGACGGAATTCCCGATCGGACGTGAGCCGGCGGGTGCGGCGGAGAAGCGCAGGGAACCGCCGTGGATGGGAATCCGTTCGACCTCGAACACGTCGAGCCCGTGCCGGGCAAACAACGGGATGAGCGCGGTCAGGGTGAAATAGAAGACGTGCTCGTGGTAGATGGTGTCGAACTCCAGGTGCTCCACCAGGTCGCAGCCGTAGGGGAACTCGAGGACGATCCGGCCGCCGGGCTTCACCAGGGCAGTGAGCCCTGCGACGAAGTCGTTGGTGTCCGGAACGTGGGCGAACACGTTGTTGCCAAGGATCAGGTCCGCCTGACGTCCGGTTGCAGCGAGTTCGCGGGCAAGGTCGAGTCCGAAGAACCGGGTGAGCGTCGGAACCCCCTTTTCGACGGCGACCCGGGCGATGTTGGCGGCGGGTTCAATCCCGAGGCAGGGGATGGAAGCCGCGACGAAGTTACGGAGCAGATAGCCGTCGTTGGAGGCGATCTCGACGACGAAGGAACCGGAGTTCAACCGTTCCTGGGCGAGGTGCTGGTCCACTGCCATTCGGGCGTGCCGGAGCAGGGCGTCGCTGAACGAGGAGAAGTAAAGATACTCGCTGAACAGGTCCACCGGCGGAACGATGTCGGTGATCTGCAACATCCAGCATTGGTCGCAGACGGCGACGCGCAGCGGGAATCGCGGTTCCGGTCGGTCAAGATCCTCCGGCCGCGGCAGGTTGTTGGCCAGGGGTTGGAGCCCCAGATCGAGGACCATCCGGCCCGAAGTGGAGCCGCAGGAACGACAGTGGAAGGAAGGGGTCATGGGGTGCGGGTTGCCCAGCGGATGCCCTGGCGTCGGGCATCAGCGACGTAACGTTCGAGCTGGGTGCGGGAGTACTCGACCAGGTCGGCACCGTCGGTGAGATGTCGTGTGGCGTACCAATCTGCCGTCTCCTGCACGGCTCGGGCGAAGGGCCATGCCGGATGCCAACCGAGGTGCGTGCAGGCCCGGTCGATGGCGAGGTTGAGGAGATTGGCTTCGACCAGATGCGCTTCCCGGCCCACCTGTTCCCATGAGCCCGGCCAGTGTTGGCTGAAGGCGTCGATCAACTCGGCAACGGACCGGTTGCCGTCGGGCCCGGGACCGAAATTGAAGGCTTCCGGAAGCGGGGAACCATCGAGGCGCGCACCGACTTCGAGGTAACCGCTCAGGCAGTCGAGGACGTGTTGCCACGGTCGGGTGGCATGAGGATGGCGCAGTTGCAGTGGTCGGCCTTCGAGGCGGCTCCGGACGGCGTCGGGCACGATGCGGTCCACGGCGTAATCGCCGCCGCCGATGACATTGCCGGCCCGGACGGTCGCAACGCGGCCGACGGGGAAGAACGAGCGACGCCAGGCGTGGGTGACGATCTCGGCGGCGGCTTTGGACGCCGAGTAAGGGTCATGCCCGCCGAGGGCGTCGTTCTCCCGGTAGCCGTAGGGCCAGGAATGGTTTTCGTACACCTTGTCGGTGGTGACGATGACGACCCGCGTGTTCAGGCCGAGGGTGCGGACGGCTTCGAGAACATGGGCGGTTCCCAGGACGCACGAGGTGAGGGTGTCGAGCGGGTCCTGATACGACAGCCGGACCAGAGGTTGGGCCGCGAGATGAAAGACGATGTCCGGCTGGGTCTCGTCGAGCCACCGGGTCATGCCGGGAAGATCGCGGATGTCGGCGATGGACTGGCGGGTGATGCGGCCCGGGCCGAGGATCTGGTGGAGGTTGGGATCGGTGGGCGGAGGGAGGCTGTAGCCGTGGACGCGCGCACCGAGTTCAGCCAGCCAGAAGGCGAGCCACGAGCCCTTGAATCCGGTGTGGCCGGTGATTGCAGCCACCTTGCCGTCGTAGAAGCCTCCGAACATGGGATTCACCACACCTTCCAGGGTGCCTGGCCGGAGGCCCACATCTTTTCCAGGAGCTGTTGTTCCCGGTAGGTGTCCATGCATTGCCAGAAGCCCTCGTGACAGTGGGCCTTGAGTTGGCCGCCCTGCACCAGACGTTCCAGCGGCGCCTTTTCGAAGACACAGCCGTCGTCGTGGTCGAGGTAATCCCGGATGCGGCGGTTGAACACCATGAAGCCACCGCTGATGTAGGCGTTCTCCTGCTCCGGCTTTTCGCGGAAGGCCGTGATGGTCTTCCCGTCCAACGCCAGTTCACCGAACCGTCCGCTCGGCTTGACCGCCGTGACCGTGGCCACCGCCGCGTGGGTCATGTGGAAGCGGACCGTGGCGTTGACGTCCGAATTGGTCAGGCCATCGCCGTAGGTGAAGAGGAAGGTGTCGTCGGGGATGTGCGGGAGCGCCCGACGCAGCCGGCCACCGGTCTGGGTTTCCAGTCCGGTCTCGAGCAGGGTGACCGTCCAGTCCTCCTCCTCATGGGAGTTGTGGTAGCGGATCTGCGGATTCCGTCCCAGACGCAGGGTGACGTCCGAGGTGTGCCACAGGTAATTGCGGAAGTAGTCCTTGATGACGTCGCCCTTGTACCCAAGGCACAGGATGAAGTCCTTGTGCCCGAAATGGGCGTAGTACTTCATGATGTGCCAGAGGATCGGGCGTCCGCCCACTGGAACCATCGGCTTGGGACGATACTCCGTCTCTTCGCGCAGACGTGTGCCCAGACCGCCGCAGAGGATGACAACCTTCATCGTGGTGATTCGAAGCCACGAGGCTACGCGGGAGGACCGGGAGCGCCAGCGGGAATTCCCGGGGGCGCGACCGGAGTCTCCCCCAACCCGTAGGAGACGAGGTAACGAGACTCACTTCAATCGGGCGGGGAACGTGCGTGGGCCGAGGTGCGTCCCCATGGAGTGAGAGGCTCCCCACCCAACCCGTAGGAGACGAGGTAACGAGACTCACTTCAATCGGGCGGGGAACGCGCGTGGGTTGGGGGACGTTCGAATGGAAGTCAGAGTCTCCTCACGTCGCCTACGAGGCGCCAACGGAAGGAGGCGCATCCTGGGCTGGCTGGGAACCTGCGTGGGCCGAGGTGCGTCCCCATGGAGTGAGAGGCTCCCCGCCAACCCGTAGGAGACGAGGTAACGAGGCTCACTTCAATCGGGCGGCGAACGTGCGTGGGTTTGGGGACGATCGAACGGAAGTCAGAGTCTCCTGACGTCGCCTCCTACGGGTAGACGCAGGTAGCCGAGTGGGCTCCTTGACGTGGCAGTATTCTAGCTATAGATAGCCGAAATTACGGAGTTGGCTGGAGATGTCCTGTCGAGAGGACGAATCCGGTGGTCTCCGACCTTTCCGAGCCCAAGAGCCTATGCGTTTCATCCCGTTGTCGAGAGTCGTGTTGTCCTCGTTTGCCGCGGCAATCCTGTCCCTGGGAGCGGGGCGTGTTGGGGTGCAGGCTGCGTGTGTCCCGGGCGGCGGGAGCGTCGCCGTCTGGTTTCCCGGGGATGCAGGAGGGCGGGAAGTCATGACCGGTGCATCCCTGTCGGCGCTCCTGGGGGCGGGACATGCGCCCGGCAAAGTGGGCAGTGCGTTTCGGTTGGGCGCGGCCGAGCAGGCCTTCATCTGGACTCCGACGGTCCCGTTGCCGGTCGCGGAGTTCACGGTGGAAGCGTGGGTCCAACGAGCGGATGTGACCAAGGCGGGGCTGGGAACGGAGGGAGGGGTCATTCTGGGTGGCGACGTGGGAGCCTATGCTCTGGCGATCACCCATGAAGGCCGGCCGTATCTTTCCCACGTCGGCGTTGCCAACTACTACGGCGACGTGCGGGTGACCGATACCGGATGGCATCACGTGGCTGTGACACGAAAGGACGGCCAACTGCGGTTCTATGTCGATGGTGAGGCTGCCGGGGCTCACACCATGGGGGTGGTCCCGCGTGGGGATGGGCCGTTCGGGGTTGGCGGGTTGGGAGCCCCGGTCGTGGGGTCGCGGTATTCGTTCCTGGGACTGATCGATGAGGCGATCGTGCATCGGATCGCCTTGGAAGAGGCGGGGATCCGGGCCGTGTTTGATGCGGGGGCCGACGGAAGGTGCCGGGTCGATGGCGTGATCCGGACCCTGGGTTCCACGATGATCCCGGTGAGCGCTGCAGTGGGGTGGCAGTTGTCGATTGCCAACGTGGGATCGCAGCCGTTGGAAGGGGCCCGGCTTCGATTGGAGCTGCCTCCGGGAACCACCTTGCAGAAGACGGTTGCGGGTTCGCCCGAGCTGACGTTGACCCACGGCGCCTGGACGTCAGGTCCGCTGAATCTCGCTGCGGGATCGGAGCTGTCTGGAATCTATGTTTTCCAGGTGGAAGGAACCGCGGGGCGGGAGATCCGGGCGACGCTGTCCGGCGTCCCGGGGGAGCTGCGGCAGGACAACAATGCGGCTCAATTGAACCTGGTTCCGGGGATCGGCGGCGTGAGTGTCACGAGTGGGTTGGTCGCTCACTTTCCGTTGGCGTCGGATGCGGTGGACCTCGTTGGCGGGTTGTCTGGTCTGCTTCTGGACGGGGCTGGCTTTGGATCCGAGGAAGGGGTGGGCCATCTGAATCTGCCGGGGGGGCTGTCCCGGGTGCAACTCGGCGAGGCAGCGCCGCTGCAGCTGCAGGAGTTTTCAGTGTCCGCGTGGATTCGGCGATCGTCCTCCGTCGCGGCTTCGCCGGACACCGAGGGTGGAATCCTGTTGGGCGGCGGAATCGGTTCGTACCATGTGGGGGTCACCCATGTCGGCAAGCCGTACACCGGACGTGTCGGGGTCGAGAACGCGTATGGGGGTGGAGGCCTGAGTGACACACAGTGGCATCACGTGGTGACCACGCGGAAGGGCACGGAGATGCGGTTCTACGTGGATGGGCAGCCGCAGGGCGTTGCGTCACTACCTGGTTCCTACTCGTTCACCACGCCGTTTGCCATCGGTGCGTTGGGCGAGGTGGTGGTCGGGGCGAGGTATGGATTTCGGGGACAGATAAACCGGCTGAGTGTTTACAA
>CAMCFL010000233.1 GCA_945873715.1 Akkermansia muciniphila | reverse complement strand
GAACACTCCCGCCGCCTCGCCCGCCTCTACGCCGAACTCGGGGCAAAGCCGGTGGCAGTGCCAGCACCGGGGCCCGTCCGGGATCGGGCGGATCAGTCGGATCGGATGGATCGGTCTGATCCTCCGAGGGCGGCAGAGGCGCGGTTTCTGCGGGCGGAGCCCCGGCCTCGGCGTGAGCCAGAGGAGCGGCTTGCCGCGGGGGCGGTTGGTTGGAGCCCGGGTTCAGCCGAGCGTCCGCTGCCGGCATCGTCTTCGTCCCGGGACCGGCCGGTCCTGCGCCGGTCGCAGGGGAATCGATCGGGTTCGCGATGAGACCGCGCGTGCTGTTGGTGGAGTGTGAGGATCGTCCGGGGCTGGTTCATGGGGTCACCGGGGTCCTCTTGAAGCGGGGCGCGAACGTGGTTGGAAACCAGGAGTTCGTCGACCGGACTGCTTCCCGGTTCTTCATGCGGACGGAATTCGAGGCGCAGGGTGCCCTGGGAGTGGATGGATTGGAGGCGGAGACCGCCGCCATCCTTCCGGCAGGGGCCCAGGTCCGATTGGTTCCCGCGGGACCCCGTCGGATCGTCGTGATGGTGTCGCGGGAACATCACTGCCTTTCGGACCTCCTGGTCCGTTCCCATTTCGGAGAGTTCAACGCCACGATCGTGGCGGTGGTGAGCAACCATGAAGGGCTTCGAGGCTTCGTTGAACGGTTCGACGTTCCCTTCCATGTGGTGTCGGCAGACGGTCTGGATCGATCCGAGCACGAAGCGCGGTTGCTGGACGTGATCGTGCCTCTTGGGGTGGATACACTCGTTCTGGCAAAATACATGCGGGTGTTGGGACCGACCTTCGTTGCGCGGTTCCCATCACAGATCGTCAACATCCACCATTCCTTCCTTCCGGCGTTTGTCGGGGCGCGTCCGTATCATCAGGCGTTCGCGCGGGGCGTGAAGGTCATTGGTGCCACCGCGCACTTCGTGACCGACGAGTTGGATGCGGGTCCGATCATCGTGCAACAGGTGCTGCCGGTGGACCACACCCGCAGCGCCGAGGATCTGGCCCGAGCGGGGCGCGATGTGGAGCAGTTCGCCCTGTCGCAAGCGTTGCGTCTGGTATTGGAATCCCGGGTCTTCCTGTGCGGCAACCGCACGGTGATTTTCGACTGAACCGTCGAGGATTGGTCATTGATTTGGCGGAAGGGATC
This sequence comes from Akkermansia muciniphila, assembly GCA_945873715.1. GTDB lineage: Bacteria > Verrucomicrobiota > Verrucomicrobiia > Limisphaerales > UBA9464 > UBA6176. Next base: position 4,615 of record CAMCFL010000233.1, on the reverse strand, counting down.
CAGTTAGGGAAGATGCATGGAATCCTGTCCCCTCCGCACCTCGGTCATTGGCAGCTATCCGTTTCCCGGCTGGCTCGAACTGGCTTCGCAGAATCTCGCCGCGTTTGGTCCGGATGACCTGGCCGAGTTGCAGCGGGATGCCGTCGTGGTGGCGGTACAGGACCAATTGGAGGCGGGGCTCGACGTGATCACGGACGGCGAGCAGACGCGGCTCGACTTCAATCTCTCGTTCTACGGTTACATCGAAGGCATCGAACTCGAGTCCGCTTCGCCGCGGCGCTTCGGTCCTCCGGCCCACGACCAGCGCGGCCGTCATGCCATCACCGGCGAGTTGCGCGCTCCGCGGGGCCTGGGAGCGGTCGAGGAGTTCCAGCGCTTGCAGAAGCTGGTGAAGGCGTCCCATCCCGGCTCGGGGACCACCCTCAAGGCTTCGGTTCCAGGCCCCTACACGTTGAGCGGTCGGCTGGTTCCAAACGCCGAACTCGGCTACGCGGACCGTTGGGCAGTCGCTGAGGCGGTGCTGCCGCTGGTCCGTCTGGAGCTGGAACGATTGGTGGCGGCCGGATGCCCGGAGATCTCCGTCGATGAACCCTCGATGAGCTGTTACGCCTACCGCGAGGACACCCGTCGTTTTGTCGATCTGTTCAATCGGACCGTCGAATCCGTCCGCGGGCGGGCGCGGGTCTGCACCCACCTGTGCTTTGGCAACTACAAGGCGCGGGCCGTCGGACCGCGACAGCTCGCGCCCATGTTCCCGGCCTTCCTCGATTTCCACTGCGACGAGATGCACGTGGAGATGGCCAGTCGGGAGTTTGCCGAGCTGGAATTGATCCAGCAGATCGCCAGCCGATGCGATGTCGCCGTGGGGGTCGTCGATGTGAAGAGCTACTACGTCGAGACCCCGGAAGACATCGCCTCGCGGGTGCGGCGTTGCCTGGAATTTGCGCCGGCAAACCGCCTGGTCTTCGCCCCCGATTGCGGGCTCAGCCAGACGGCGCGGTGGGCGGCCCGTCGCAAGCTCACCAACATGGTCGCCGGAACGGCCCTGGTGCGGAAGGAACTCGGATTGCGTACCGGTGCATGACGGTGGAGGTTGCTCTGCGAAGTGAGTCGAGATGCTCATTCTCGAGGTCGGACGCCGTGGGAGCGTTGACGGATCGAGCCATCCGTTGTTCTTCCAGCAAGCCGGGAATCTGGACGGTCACGTCCGGAGGTAAAGCTGTCGGGCCGATTTATCGTGGGAACCAGGTTCGTGATCGAGGTCAACGGTCGGCCGGATGCCAGCGGTCGCGTGCAGCGAAGCCCGGACCTGCGGGAATGGGCCCACATCGCACCGGTCGTCCTGGGCGATGGAACCGTCCGCCTGTCCTCAGGCGGCGATGTGAAAGCGCCCGCTGAGGGCAGCGGGCCTGCATCCGTGGCAACAAACTCAAGATGCATCTCGTTCCCTCCAGCAGGGTGAGTTGCCGTTTCCGTCCGGGACGCGCCCAAGGGCCTCCCCATCTGCGGAATCTGCGCCATCTGCGGATAAACCACTGCGGCTTCCAGCCTCACTCACTCCCACTGCCCACCAACCGGAATCGCAATCCTCCCCAACGCGCTTCCCTTCGATCGTTCCGGACCGCCATGCCGAGCGCCCGCGATTGTCCGATGACCACCACCAGCTTCCGTCCGCGGGTGATGGCGGTGTAGAGCAGGTTGCGCTGGAGAAGAAGGTACTGCTGCACGGCCAGGGGAATGACGATCGCCGGAAACTCCGATCCCTGGGCCTTGTGCACGGTCATCGCATAGGCCGGGACGACCTCGTCCAGTTCCCCGAAGTCGTAGGTGACCATCCGGCCCTCGAAATCGATGGTGAGCTCCTGCTCGATCTCATCGAAGGCGGTGATGCGTCCGACATCCCCATTGAAGACCTCCTTGTCGTAGTTGTTGCGGGTTTGGAGGACCTTGTCGCCGCGCCGGAACTGGATGCCGAACTTCTCGACCGACGGCGTGTCGTCGCGATGGGGATTGAGTGCGTCCTGAAGCACGCGGTTCAGTTCGCGCACGCCCAGCGATCCCCGGTTCTGCGGGGTGAGCACCTGGACATCGCGGATCGGATCCAACCCGAAGCGCGTGGGGATCCGGTTCCGCACGACCTCCAGCACCGTGCTGGTGATGTCGGCAGGTTCGTTCCGTTCGATGAAGTAGAAGTCCGTCAGTTCAGAACCGGTGTACGGCTCCGGGAGCCGTCCATGGTTGATCCGGTGGGCGTTGGTGATGATCCGGCTTCCGGCGGCCTGACGGAACACTTCGACCAGGCGCACCACCGGGATGACGCCGCTGTCGATGAGGTCGCGCAGGACCGAGCCGGGACCCACCGAGGGGAGTTGATCCACGTCGCCCACCAGCAACAGGGCGGCGCTCTCCGGAAGCGCACGCAGCACCGAGTGGAGCAGGGGAACGTCGATCATCGAGGCTTCGTCGATGACGACGAGGTCGGTAGGGAGCTGATTGTCTTCCTTGCGCAGGAATCCGCCGGTACCGGGATTCACCTCCAGCAAGCGGTGCAACGTCGAGGCGGGCAATCCGGTGGCTTCGGAAAGCCGTCGCGCCGCGCGGCCGGTGGGTGCGGCGAGGCTGCAACGCACCTGACGGGAGACCAGCAGCGACAGCAGCGTGCGCAGGATCGTCGTCTTGCCCACGCCGGGGCCACCGGTGATGACCAGCACCCGATGCCGGAAGGCGGCCAGAACCGCGTCCCGCTGGCTGGGGGCAAGCGATTGACCGGTGCGCGATTCCACCTCGGCCAGCGCGACGCCGAGATCGATCTCGGGGTAGGGCGGGAGCGCCCGGGCTGAACGGAGCAGTCGGTGGGCGATGGCGTTCTCCGCATGGCGCAGGTGGGGCAGGAACAGCAGGTCCACTTCCTCGACCCGTTCGCGGACGACGTCGCGGGTGGCCAGGCTGCGTTCAATGCCTCCCAACACCAGCGCCGGATCCACCACCAGCAATCGGGTGGCTTCGTCCTGCAAGACTTCCAGGGGCAGGGCGCAATGACCGGCATCGGTGGCCTGCAACAGCACGTGTTGCAGACCCGCCTGGATCCGTGCCGGTGCATCCAGCGACAACCCCAGCTTCTGCGCGATCTGATCCGCCGTCTTGAATCCGATGCCACTGATGTCGCGGGCCAGGCGGTAAGGATCGGCCCGCACGATCGCAATGGCTTCCTCGCCGTAGGTCTTGTGGATCCGCACCGCCCGCGCGGTGGAAACGCCGTTGCTGTGAAGGAAGACCATGATCTTCCGGACCGCCTTCTGTTCGTTCCACGCCTGCTTGATGCGCTGGCGTCGCTTGGGGCCGATCCCCTCGATCTCCTGGAGCCGGGCCGAAGCATTCTCGATGACGTCGAAGATGCCGGGGCCGAACCGGGCCACGAGCTTCTTCGCGTAGACCGGGCCGACTCCCTTCACCAGTCCGGAGGCGAGGTAACGTTCAATGCCCTCGGGACTGTCCGGCGGGGTGACGTTCAGGAGGTCGGCCTTGAACTGACGTCCGAACTCGCGGTCCTGGATCCAGCGGCCGCGGGCTTCAATCCATTCGCCGGGGGATACCGCCGGTGCACTGCCGATGACGGCAACGACATCGTGGTGTCCGCGGACCCGGACCTTGAGGATGCAGAATCCGTTCTCCTCATTGAAGAACGTCACCCGCTCGACGAGCCCGGCAAGGGCATCGCCCGGTCCGGGATCGGGAGTCAGCGACAGTTCAACCGGCACGATTCAATGTGCCAATTGCCGGGCGGCGGCAGTGCGCAGGCGGGGATCTTCGGCGCTGACCAGCTCGTTCACCAGGGCCTCGGAAGGTTTGCCGACCGCGACGTGGATCCAGGCGGCTTCGAGGCGGGCCCGGGGATCGGTTTGCTTCTGGAGCCAGGTGGGGACGGCGGCCAGCACGCGGGGTCCGCGTTGACGGAGGAGGATACGGGCCTGTTCCTGTTCCCAGCCGTTCTTCGAGAGGGTGAGATCGAGGAGTTGCGCGTCGGTGAGCCTGGCGATCTCGCGTTTCGTGGCCGCCGGGGTGCCCTTCGCGGCGACCCGCCAGATCCGGCCGTGTTCGTGGTCGCGGCGCGGATCCCGGAAATCCACTTCCCCGTGCTGGATGATCGGGTTGGACCAGTCCGCGATGTAGAGGCCGCCATCCGGTCCAAACCGGAGGTCGATGGGTCGGAAGGTGACGTTGGTCGTCCGCAGGAGGTCGGGCATTTCCATGGTCTGGAAGGTGGAGCCGACTTCCTTCACGCCGAAGCGCACGATGCGTTGGGCACGGAAATCACAGGTCACGAGGCTGCCCTGCCAGTCGGCGGGGAAAGCGGGGCTGTGGATCCGCTCCAGTGAGGCGAACTTCGGGTAGTTGCCCGGGCTGATGCTGTCGGCCTCGCGGCGCATGTTCGAGTAGGTGAAGTAGGTGGCCCCTTCCATCGCGTGGTAGATGCCCTTGCCGCCCGCGCCGTCGGTGAAGAAGGAGTTGCCGTACTGATCCCAGTGATGGCCCCAGGGGTTGCATCCGCCCCGGGTGAACACTTCGAGCTTCACCAGCTCCGGATTGAACCGCCAGATGCCGCCCGAGTTCAGCC
>CAMCFL010000232.1 GCA_945873715.1 Akkermansia muciniphila | reverse complement strand
GCCACCGGTTTGGCACCCACAATCGGGTGCAGGTTCGGCACTTCGTTTTCCCCCACCGGACGGCGCCGCGTCATCCCTTCCTGCCGCCGCCGGGGGTGGTCCACGATTGCCCGGAACGGATCGACAATCCTTGGCTCCCGGCGGGCGGCGGCGCGGCGCGCCTTTACCCGATCAGCTCGAACGTCACGACCGCCGATTCCCACGCAGGCACCTTCACCGCGGCCTGTGGCGTGCTCCTGTGGACGGGTGGCAACCTCCCGGAACGCTTCAACGGCGGGGTGTTCAGCTGCGATCCGACCGCCAACCTCGTCCACTTCGATCAACTCCAGACCGCTGGAGCGACCTTCGCCGCCGTGCGCACCCCGGGCACCAACGAGTTCCTGCGGTCGCCCGACCCTTGGTTCCGTCCGGTCTTCCTCGCCGCCGGTCCGGACGCCGCCCTGTACATCGCCGACCTGTATCGGCCAACGATCGAGCATCCGTCCTACCTGCCCGAAGAGGTTCGCAAGCGGGCCGATTTCGAGACCGGGCGGGATCTGGGACGCATCTGGCGGGTGCGCACCGCGACTTCCGTTCGGGAACGTCGGCCCGTCAAGCCCCGGATCGTCCGGTACGCCCTCACCAATCAACCCATCGCCCTGCTCAACGACCTTTCGAGCACCAATCGCTGGCGGCGCGACACCGCCTACCGACTTTTCCGGGAAGGCGAGACCAGCACGAACCTGCCGCCGATCCTGCGCACGGGACTGGAGGCGTCCCGCACCCCGGTTACCGCCGCGCGAATCCTGCAATTGCTGGCGCGCATTGGCCAACTGGACGACGACGCGATCCTGGGAGCCCTGCTCGCACCCTATCCGGAACTGCGGGAACTCGGTCTCCGCCTGGCGGAACCGCGCCTGCTCGATCACGCCGAGATTGCCGCCACCGCGGCCCGACTCTCCCGCGATGAACATCCGCGGGTCCGTTTTCAGGCGGCCCTCACCCTGGGGGTGATCGCCGGCGAAGCCCCTGCCCTGGCGATCCCGGCGCTGGCGGGGATTGCCGTGTTGGACGGGAACGATCGCTGGACGCGCGCCGCGGTGCTGGGGTCGATCCACCAACAGGAACGGAACTTCCTTCAGGCCCTCCTCCATCAACCGCCGGTCGTCGCCGATCCCGCGCTGCCGGTCCTCAACGATCTCGGGGGAATGATCGGGCGGATGGTCCCACCGGACGCCCACGCGGAAGTCGTCGGCACCCTTCTGGGCACGAAGACCACCGACCTGGCGCGTAGCCTGACCTTTCTCGGAGCGTTCGTGGACGGGGCATCCGACCTGCCGGTGTCGATGGCGACCTTGGCTGGTACTGCCGCCGCGGGTTCCAAGTGGCGAATCCTTCAGGAAGCCTCGCTGTCTGCGCTCACCCGACCTGAGTCGCTTCCGGCCCTCCGACTGGCCGCCGCCCGCCTCGCCGGCCAACTCGAATCCACCGCCACCCGGACCGCCCTGGCACAACTCCTCCGATCCAACGCTCCGGCCGATCTGCTTTTCGTCGCCGCCCGACGGGCCGCGGTGCCGCCGCACGCCGATCTCGCCCCCAGCCTGCTCGCGCCCGAAATCTGGAAATCCCTACCCCCAGCCAACCAGTCCGCCGTGCTCGCTGCACTCCTCGGACGTCCGAGCCACCTGCCCCAGGTCATCGCCGCCCTCGCTTCCGGAACCTTGCACCGCCACCAACTGACCACCGGCCAGCGCGAACAATTGCTGCGCGTCACCGATCCCAAGCTCCAGGCCCAAGCGAAGACCCTCCTGCAACCGTCGGCTCCAGCGGAACGTCAGGCCGCCCTGATCGCCGCCCGACCCGCCCTCGAACTGACCGCCAACGCCGAGGGCGGCCGCCCGACCTTCCGAAAGCTCTGCGCCTCCTGTCACCGCCTGGATGGCGAGGGCGTGGCCGTCGGTCCCGACCTCTTCGGCATCCGCAACCAGACCGCCGAGGCCATCCTGCTGCACCTGATCATACCCGGGCAGGAGATCGCCCCGAACTTCGCCCAGTACCGCTGCGAGACCCGCGACGGCCGCATCCTCTCCGGATTGCTTACCGGGGAATCCGCCACCGCCGTCACCCTCCGCCAACCCCAGGGCCTCCAGGAGACCCTCGGACGCGATCAGATCGTCCGCCTGGAGATCCTTCCGGAATCGCTGATGCCCGATGGCCTTGAGAAGGCCATGAACCGCCAGGAACTTGCCGACCTCATCGCCTTCCTCAAAGGCGGGGCGCGGTGAGGCCGTAGGAGACGAGGTCACGAGGCTCATTCTGATCGGGCCGGAGGTGCCCACGAATCACACGAATCAAGGGGGTGGTTTGTGTGCTTCGTGTGCTTCGTGGGCGATTGCCTCCGCTTGAATCTTCCCCCTGAAATCCTTCAACTGCCGGTCTCATGCATGAGTTCGAGTTGATCGGGCGTCTGACGCCGCTGCTGCCGACGAACGACTTTGTCGTTCTCGGCGCGGGCGATGACTGCGCCGTCCTCGACCTGGGCGATCCGACTTCGCACACACTCTTCAAGACCGACGCCGTGGTGGAGGGCATCCATTTCCTGCCCAACGCCGATCCGGAAGCGGTCGGACACAAGGCGATCGCCCGTTGCCTCAGTGACGTGGCGGCGATGGGCGGACTGGCCACCGCGGCGGTGGTGACGCTCGCCCTGCCTCCCGGGCGCGATCCGAAGTGGTCCGAGGCGCTTTACCGGGGACTGTGCCGAACGGCGGCACGACATCAGGTCGCGGTGGTTGGAGGTGAAACCACCACCAACCCCGGCCAGTCCCTCCTCTCGGTTGCCGTGCTGGGTCGGGTGCAACGGGGCCGGGCCGTGCTCCGATCCGGGGCGAAGGCGGGCGACGCCATCCTCGTGTCCGGGGAACTGGGGGGATCGTTGGCGGGCCGGCACCTCGAGTTCGAACCACGCCTTGCCGAGGGATCCTGGCTGGCGACCACCTTCCGCCCACACGCCATGATCGACCTCAGCGATGGTCTTGCCGGCGATCTCCGTCACCTGTTGACCGCCAGCGGCGGACTCGGTGCCGAAATCCATGCCGCCGCGCTCCCCATCAGTCGGGCCGCCCGACTGCGCGCCCGGGAAGGTGACCTGGCCAAGCCCGCCATCGTGGCGGCACTGACCGACGGGGAAGACTTCGAACTCCTCTTCACCATCGCCTCGAACGACGCCGTCCGCGTCATGGACGGCTGGCGTTCACAATTTCCCGGCACCCGGATCAGTTGCATCGGACGCGTCACGGCCGGACCCGAGATCCTCCTGCGCGATGCACGGGGCATCCGTCCGATGCCTCGCGGCGGATACGAACATTTCAGCGGCAACGAGTGATTTCCTGCCCGATGCCCACCGTGTTGACGCATTCCTCCGCGGAGACCGAAGACCTGGGAGAACGCCTCGGCCGCCTGGCTGCGCCTGGGGAAATCTACGGACTCAGCGGTGATCTTGGTGCCGGCAAGACCGCGTTTGTCCGCGGCTTCGTGCGGGGCGTCGGTTCCCCGCGCCGCGTTCATTCCCCGACCTTCGCGCTCCTTCACGAGTACCCGGGCGGCCGCTGCACGGTCCATCACCTCGACCTCTACCGACTCGCCGGCCCGGAGGAAATCCGCGGTGCTGGACTCGACGAATACCTGCTCGCTCCCGAAGGCGTCACCCTCGCCGAATGGATCGAACGTTGGACTGCCGCCGCCTCCGATCCCCGTCCCATCCGACGCATCCAGTTCCGCTCCGTGGATGAACACCGCCGCGAAATCACCCATGACGATCCTCTGCCTTGAATTCTCCAGCGAGCGACGTTCCGCCGCGATCGTCTGCGACGGCCGTGTGCTGGCGGAATCGAGCGTGATCGCCGGACGGACGACCTCCGCTCCCGGACTCATCGCAGCGGTGCTGAAGGAGTCCGGCCTGACCCCGACCGACGTGAGCCGACTGGCGATCGGGATTGGTCCCGGCAGCTACACCGGGATCCGTCGGGCCATCGCCACCGTGCAAGGCTGGCACCTCGCGCACGGGACCCCGGTGGTTCCGGTGGGGAGCTTCCAGACACTGGCCTTGCTCGCCGCTGAACTGGACCCGGGACCGCTTTGGTTGGCGGCCGACGCGCAGCGCGGCGAATGGGCAGTCGCCCCTGCCGATGGAGCACGGCTCACCGGCGAACTCCGCTTGGTCCGCCGGGAGGACCTCGCCGCCTGGATCGTCGGAGGACAACGCGTCGTGACTCCGGACGCCACGCTCACCGGTGCCACCCGGCTTTACCCCAGTGCGGCTCAGGCCGCCCTGCTCGCCCAGGAATTGCCACCCATGGATCCTTCGAACCTCGCCCCGGCATACCTACGGGAGGCCAGCTTCGTGAAGGCACCGCCATCGCGGTGGGAAGCCGAATGAATCTGTAGGCCCGCTGCCCTCAGCGGGCGCTTTTCCCATCGCCGCCTGAGGGCAGGCGGCCTACATCCATGACCCAGGCGAGATGCACCCGACCGGTCACTTCGTCGCTCTTCTCCCCGGACGGAACCTCAGGTAGCCTCGGCTCCGTGGCAGAACCGCAAGATCAGCCGGATTCCGCAGTTGACCGGCTCTGGAGAGAGTACGGGAAGGCGTTTCAGGCATTCGACGACCTGACGCTGGCGCGTTGGTGTTCCCAGACGCTGGGGCAACTTCACGGACGCTCCTGGCGCATGTCGCATCCCTTGGTCGGTGCGTATCGACTCGCGGCGCAGGTCTCCCATGAACGGGGACTGTGGCATCAACGGCTGGTCAACATGCCCGTGGGATACCGGGCCGCCGAATGCTGCCGGGCCCCGCTCCTGCCGCTGTTGACCCGCGAGGTGGGCGAGTTCGGGCTGCTCTGCCTGCATTGCAACGAACCGGCCGTCCCCCTCGACCAGATTCCCGCCGAGGCCCTCCCGCGCGTCCGCCAGTGGGCGGATGAATACGGCACGTTCCACGAGGTGGCCCACTGGGAAGATTCCCGCCGCGAGCAGAGCGACTACGACCTGAAGTACGAGGAAGCAGCCGAGAACATCGAGCGCATGCTGGCCGAAGCAGCCGACGAGGTCGTGCCGCTCCTGATCGAGCATTTCCCCGCCTTGATCTGGGAAGATCAGGACGAATGCCTCGAAGTGCGTCCCGAGGACATCCCGGTCTAGGGGTTCCATGGCTCGTCGCCTCAGCACGGTCGCCGCACTGGACCAGGCACATGTCTGGCATCCGTTCACCCAGATGCGCGACTGGCTGAAGACAGAGCCGATCGTCCTCACCCACGGCCGGGGCACCACCCTGCACGACCAGTGCGGCCGGACCTACCTCGACGCCAACAGCTCCATCTGGACCAACCTGCATGGGCACCGGCATCCCCGTCTGGACGCCGCCCTCCGGCGTCAACTGGGTCGGGTCGCCCACACCTCGGCCCTCGGCCTTGCCAGCGAACCCGCCGCCCGTCTGGCGGCTGAACTGGTGGAGGCGTCCAACACCTCCGCGCCCGTGGTCGCTCCGGGCAACCCGACGCTGACCAAGGTCTTCTTCAGCGATGACGGTTCCACCGCCGTCGAAACCGCCCTCAAGCTCGCCTACGAATTCACCCGCCGCACCCGGGGACCAAAGCCGTCGCCCCGGTTCCTCTCGCTGGCCGGGGCTTACCATGGCGACACCGTGGGAGCCGTCTCGGTTGGGCACATCGACCTCTTTCACAAGGCTTACGGCGGCCTGCTGTTCCGCGCGGAAAAGGTGATGGCCCCATATTGCTACCGGTGTCCCTTCAATCGGGCGAAACCCGAGCGGTC
>CAMCFL010000231.1 GCA_945873715.1 Akkermansia muciniphila | reverse complement strand
TGCCGGGGCATCGGCGGTCTGGGTGGTTTCCACCCTGTCGATCGCGCTTCAGGGACAGGCCCCGGCAGAGCAGAGCGATTACAGGCTCGGGCCTGACTCCCAGTTCAATGCGGCGGTGCCTCACGGCAAGGTCACCAAGCACACCCACCTGGCCGATACCAACTCGGTGTTCCCGGGCACGGCGCGCGACTATTGGGTCTACATCCCGGCCCAGTACGACGGGACCCGTCCGGCGGCGTTGATGGTCTTCCAGGATGGGGGCGGCTACGTGGGAACGAATGGCGGGTGGCGGGTGCCGCTGGTGTTCGACAACCTCATCGCCAAGGGCGAGATGCCGGTGACCATCGGTGTCTTCGTGAACCCGGGCGTCGTGCCTTCCACCCGCGGGACCAACGCACTGCCCCGATTCAATCGGAGTTATGAGTACGACGGCCTTGGGGGCGGGTACGCCCGTTATCTCGCCGAGGAACTGCTCCCCGATGTTGTCGCCCAGAAGGGCGTGCTGATCCATCCGGACCCGAACCTGCGGGCCATCGGCGGTGCCAGTTCCGGGGCGATCGCGGCCTTCACCGCGGCGTGGGAGCGTCCGGATCTGTTCCGGCGCGTGTTCAGCACCATCGGAACCTATGTCGGGCTGCGGGGAGGCAATGATTATCCCACCGTGATCCGGAAGTTTGAGCCGCAGCCGCTGCGGGTGTTCCTGCAAGACGGTTACAACGACCTCAACATCTATGGCGGCAACTGGTGGATCGCCAACCAGGACATGTTCAGTGCCCTCACCTGGGCGGGATATGAGGTGCGCAAGGAATGGGGCACCGGCGGCCACGATGGCAAGCAGGGGGGGGCGATCCTGCCCGATGCCCTGCGGTGGCTGTGGAAGGACTGGGCGACGCCGATCCGGGCCGGGTATTCCAGCAATTCGCCCATTGCCCAGGTGATCCTTCCGGGGGAGGACTGGCAGTTGCTGGGGCAGGGCTACACGCTTCCGGGCGGCCTGTGCACGGCCCCGGATGGAACGGTCTATTTCGCGGACTCCGGTGCCGACCGGGTCTATCGCGTGGGAACCGACGGAGCCGTCAGCGTGCTCCGTTCGGAGACTTCCGGGGCGCAGTCGCTGGCCGTCCGGGCGGATGGTTCCCTGGTGGCTTCGCAGCCGGATGGCAATCGTCTGGTGCAGTACACCGGAGCGACGGCCGAGAAGTTCCTCGCCTCGGGGACCGGGGTGAAGGACCTGGTGGTGGCTTCGAGCGGAATGGTCTACTTCACCGATCCTTCCAAAAGGGCCGTGAAGATGCTGGATCCCAAGGGGACGGTCACCGTGCTGGACACCGGCGTGGAGTTTCCCGCGGGCCTGTGTCTGACGCCCGACCAGACGTTGCTCCTGGTCAGCGACATGGTGGGCCAGTTCATCTACAGCTTCCAGATCCGCAATGACGGCACCCTCGCCTACCGCCAACGCTACTTCCATCTGCACCTGCCCGATGATCCGCGGGGATCGTCGGCCGACGGCATGTGTGTCGATACCCAGGGACGTCTGTTCGTCGCCAGCTCGGTGGGCGTGCAATTCTGCGATCAGGCGGGCCGGGTGAATGGCATCCTCGCCAAGCCCGAACCGTTGGAATGGGCGACCGACGTCTGTTTCGGCGGCAAGAACATGGATGAACTGTTCCTGACGGCCGGCGACAAACTCTGGCGCCGGAAGACGCGCGCGAAGGGGGTCCTGCCTTACCGCGAGCCGATCGTGCCTCCGGCTCCCCGGCTCTGAACCCGGTAATCGCAGTGGTTGATCCGCAGATGGCGCAGATCTCGCAGATGGGGCGGCGCTTGAAAGCGTCCAAGGCGTGCAACCGTCCTCACCTCGCGGTGGAGAACGCTTCTGTGCGAAATGGTTTTGTCATCTGCGTCATCTGCGTCATCTGCGGATAGGACTCCGGTTTTTGGGCCGAAACAAGCGAGCCCAACGGACCGGAGTCAGGTCCCGCAGAACGTCCGGCAAGGGGCGCTGCCGGGAGGGGGTGGTTCCGTGTACCTGGCGGAGTCCCGCGTCTCGACGTAGGGCGATGCCAGGGCCGCGAGGAGGTGTTGGAACGGCGCGAGGTCAGACTTCCGGACCGCCGCTTCCAGTGCTTCCCCGACCCGATGGTTCCGCGGGATGATCCGGGGATTCCGCGAATGCATGAGGCGGGTCACCTCTTCGGGTGACTGGGATTGCCTGGCCAGCCGGGAAGTCCAACGGCCGTACCAATCCGCCATCGACGCATCCGCCGGTGCCAGTGGATCGAGCTCGCGAAAGGTGTTGGTGAAGTCGGCACGTTCCGCGCGCTGGTGGTCCAGCAGATCCCCGATGAGCGTGTCGTCTTCGGGTTCCGTCGTGAACAGGCCCAGCTTGGATCGCATGCCCGTCAGCCAGTGGGAACGGAACCGTTCCGGATATCCGGCGATCACCTCCTGCGCCAGGGCGACGCCCTGTTTCGGATCCGCGTGCAAGACCGGGAGCAGGGCTTCGGCGAAGCGCGCCAGGTTCCAACCGACGATCTGGGGTTGATTGCCGAAGGCATAGCGACCCTGGTGATCGATGGAACTGAACACCGCCTCCGGGTCGTAGGCATCGATGAAGGCGCAGGGCCCGTAGTCGATCGTCTCGCCCGAGAGCGCCATGTTGTCGGTGTTCATGACGCCGTGGACGAACCCCACGCACTGCCAGGCCGCCACCAGCGAGGCCTGACGTTCCAGCACCGATTCCAGCAGCGCCCGGGCTGGATTGCCGGAGCCAACCCGATCCGGAAAATGGCGTTGAAGGGTGTACCCGGTCAGCCGTTGGAGCCCCTCGATGTCCCCAAGGGCCGCGAAATAGACGAAGGTTCCGACCCGGATGTGGCTGGCGGCGACCCGGGTCAGGATTGCTCCCGGAAGCGGTTCCTCGCGGAACACCGGCTCGCCGGTCGTTACCACCGCCAGGCTGCGCGTGGTCGGAATTCCCAGCGCATGCATCGCCTCGCTGATCAGGTATTCCCGCAGCATCGGACCGAGCGCCGCACGGCCGTCGCCGCCTCGGGAGTAGGGGGTTCGACCCGGCCCCTTGAGCTGGATGTCGTACCGTCGGCCGTCCGGAGTCTGTTGCTCGCCCAGCAGAATGGCGCGTCCGTCGCCAAGTCGGGTGAGATGCCCGAACTGATGGCCGGCATAGGCCTGGGCGATCGGATCGGCTCCCTCGGGGAGTCGGTTGCCGGCGAACACCGCGGCGGCCTCGTCTCCCCGCAACGCCTCGGGATCCAGACCCAGCGAAATGGCCAGCGTCGGGTTGAAGATCACCAGGCGGGGTTCCCGGACCGGCGTCGGGTTGACCCGTGCATGAAACGCCTGCGGCAATCGGGCATAGGAATGGTCAAAGGACCACCCTGCTCGGGTGGGGTCTTCGGTGGAGGCTTCAGACATGGTCGGAGCGGGTCTGCAAGGCCGGATGGCTTCCGGGCAGCCAACGGTCCAGCAGTCTGGAAAATGCGGCCGCGGCCAGGACCATGAAGGCGACATCGAGGAAAGGAATCCGGAACCGGGTACTGGCGGTGAAGAGGAACCCCCCGATCAGATAACTCGTCACGACCACACCCCAAAGGAGGAGCGTCATCGGATGCCGGCGGATCGAGGGAATCAGCAGCGACATGAATCCACCGAGGAACAGGGGTACGGTTGCGATGGCAGAAATCGCCACTCGGGTGCTGGAGAAAACGGTGGGGTTGAGCCAGGGACGCCAGAAGGCCTTCGCCTTCAGCCATTGGAGGATCAGCCACTCACGACGGTGCTCGCGAAAGAACTCTCGTGGTTCGTCCAGCCACTGTTCCTTGGGAAGACCAGAATTCGCATTCGACGGACGGAACAGCAATTTCAGGTTTTCGTCGTAGGCTTCGCGGTTCGTTGCTGACAGCGCTCCGAAGTAATAGCGTGAGTGACCCTGCGCCAGCACCGCCTTGGCGTAGTGCGGGGAGAGGTTCAGTTCTCCATGGCGCAGATGGTTGCGAATCATCAACGGCAGGAGGATGGCGGAGATCAGCACGGTGATCATCGTCATCGCCGCCAGGCTGTTCCCGAACGACCGTGATGATCGCCATTCGATCCAGCCCACCCAGATCGCCACCATCGGCAAGGACGCCTGGAGGTTCGGGCGGCATAGGCATCCGAGGGCGAGGACGACTGAAGCCGAACCCAGGAGCTTCCACCGTTGCGGTCCGGAAGTTCGGGAGTAGCGCATCAGTTCATGCAACGACAGCCAGAGCAGGAAAAGGAACAGCGTTTCGGTCATCACCACTCCGGCAAAAACGACGATGAACGGGTTGAAGGAAAAGAACCCGATGGCCAGCAACGACGCCGTCGGTCCTGCGATCTGTCCCGCGATCCGCCCGACCAGCAGGGCCGCGCCCATGCTGAGCAGGCATTGCACCGCCTGGATGGCCCGGAACATGGCAGTCGAGATCTTCACCGGCGGATCCAGATGGTGTTTTGCCGAGGGCGTCCACTCGCGTCCTTCCTGCGGCGTCAGCCACTCGAAGGGAACCAGAAACAACGGATAGAGCGGGGATCGGATGAACTGATAGGTGCGGGGATAATCGTCCAGTTTCCCCCGTAACAGGGACTTCGCCTGGGCCAGGTACTCGATCCCGTCCTCCAACTCGATCATCGAGGTCTCCGGCTGCTGCTGCAGACCGGCCAGCCATCGAATCGCAAGACCGATCGTCAGGATGAGCGTCAGGATCCAGGGCTGCCATCGGCGGGAGCGGGAGGGATGGCTTTCCAAGGGGTCTTGAGGGCTTTGAGGCTGCATCGACGAGCTGTTCGCAAGAGAAGGTTGCCCGGTCCCTTCGCCACGGGTCAAGCGGTTCGCCCGGCGCTCACTTCGGCGGCGGATCCGTCGGCAGGGGCTCGATTCCCGCCCACTCCTTCAGGTAGTAGCTGGCGACGCGACAGACATCGCCCCGCATCACGAGGCTGTCCGTGCGGACGCGGGACAGTTCCAGGAGGGTCTTCAGCTCGGGTGTAAAGTCCCCGCCGGCCTTCTCCCGCAAGGTGCGCACCGCGACCATCCAACCGCTGAACCGGATCGAGACGTTCGCCGCCCCTTGATAGATCGGATCTTCATTCACCGGGGTGGCATTGACCCCCTGGAAACGCTTGGCGAGATCGTGTCCTGCGGCAGTCACGATGGCGGAAAGCTCCGGTGGGAACGCGGGAAGGTACTCGATCAGTCGAAGGGCAGCCGACGCTTTCTCCGCGTCCTCTCCGAGAATCAATGCCCGCATCTCCGCGAGGAAGGTGGGCTTGGAGGTCAACCTCGCGATCGCCAACGCCCGACGATCCTCGCGGACACCGATGTGGACATACGGGAACCAGTCCGCGAGGGGGGATTCGACGGTCACGCGCTCGAAGGCCTCCTGCTCTTCCCGGGCCACCGCCGCCTCGTTCTCCGCCTGGGTGGGTGCCGGGGGCGGTTCGGGGATCTTCTGCAACCGGAAGCGGTACGAGGGCTTGGTGTCCGGCCAGGGCGGATGGGGCGCGGGCGGACGCGGACCCCAGTCGCTCCACTCGAGGAACGGCTTTCCGGGCCGCGCCGGCAACGGGACCAGAAAGCCCATCACCTCTTCCCCGTTCATTTTGAAATCCAGCGCCCGCTTGCCCCGCACCGTAAACAGGGGAACTTCACCCGGAATGATCCAGCGCCCCTCCTCGGATCGGGCGTCCTTTACCCGGAGTTCGCCCCACTCGGTCCTTCGACCGGTGCCACCGGCCAACGCGGTCAGTCCCATCCTGGATTCACCGGTGCCCGTGGCGGGC
>CAMCFL010000230.1 GCA_945873715.1 Akkermansia muciniphila | reverse complement strand
TGGCAGGAATGGCGATCTGGTCGCGCCCCATGGAGGGTTGGCTGGGTGGATTCCTGGAGCCGGATCCGCTGGTGCCGGAGGCATCCCGGGGACGCTTCTGGCGATGGTGGTCAGGACCGATGCGATGGATCGGAGTGAACCTGTCGGCTTCGGCTGCGGCCTGGGTGACTTCGTTGCCGCTGGGCGTGCACTCCTTCCATCTGATCAGCTTCTCCGGATTGCTGGCGAACCTAGTAGTGGTTCCGGTGAGTGGACTCTGCCTGGTGGCTGGCCTGCTCTCGCTGGCGGTGGCCCCGCTCTCCCCAGCGCTTTCCGAATGGATGAATCAGTCGGCCTGGCTGTGGATGCAGGGGATGATGGAAGCAGGCGCGGCAGCAGCCCGGATTCCGGCCGGCGACTGGCGGGTGGCCGGACCCGACTGGGGGTGGTGGGTGCCCTATGGTTGGATCCTCTTTGGACTTCTGCCGCTCTGGGTGGCAGGCCGAAGGATTTCCGCCTGGCGACTCTGGCCTCCGGCCCTGGCCGCGGCGGCCGCCGGGTTCTTGATGTGGAGACACGCCGGCACCACGGTCCTCACCTGCCTGCCTTGGGGTGCCGGCATCCTGGTCGAACAGGGTTGGTCCCGGGAACAATTGATCGATGTCGGGCCCGCCTACTGCAGTCGGCGAATCCTGCCGGAATGGCTGGGGACCCGTGGAATCAATCGCTTGGAGGATGCCATCGCCGCCGCCGGCGAGACCCGCTTCGCCGGGGGGTGGCCCGGCCTGTTCGAGGCGGTACCGGTAGAGGCGTGGTGGACCGGACCGGAAGGGCGAAGCGGAGGAGCGTTGCGCGCCGCCCATGACGCCGCCCATGCCCACGGGATCCCGGTACGCCGGTTGCTGGCGGGGCGCCAGGTCGGCCCCTGGGAGGTGCTTTGGCCGCCGTTGGAGGCGCCCGGGATCCGTTCCGACGATCAGGCACTGGTCCTGAAAGGAACGATCGGAGGTGTGAGCTGCTGCCTGATCTCCAGCCTGAATCCCGAGGCACAGTCGCGATTGCTTCAACGGGCAGGCGATCGTTTGAAGTCGGACCTGGTGATCGCCGGGATGCCGGGTCGTGGAGATCCACTGACGTCCGAATTGCTGTCGGTCCTCCGGCCCCGGGTGGTGGTGATCCTGGCCGGGGACCGTCCGGCGACCCATCGGGTCCCGAAAGCCGTCCGGGTCCGGCTTCGAAGCGCGGTTCCCGAGGGTGCCGTGTGGTTCACCGATGAGATGGGAGCGGTCACGGTGCGCTGTCGAAGAGGTGCATGCCATCTGCAGTCGCTCCGCGGGCGACCCGGAATGGAATCAGGGGAGCGATGGAGCTTTGACGTGGGCGGAGGTGGGCGGTAGGCAGGGGCCATGCAGTCCAATGCGGAGAACTCCGGGCGAACGGGTCGGGTCATGGTGGCGCTCTTCCTCACGCTCCTGATCGGAGGAATCGCGTGGGGCTTCGAAAAGGCGGGCTTGTTCAGCCAGATCGGGCCGGTGGCGAAGTGGTCGATGCTGGCTGCCGACGTCTTCGTGGTCGCGCTGATGGGGTGGCGTGCGGTGAAGCGGTGAAACTAGGGATTGCCGGTGGGAAGCATGGGGCGTTAGCGTTGGGAAGTTCCCCGCGGTCGTCCGCAAATCTGTCCTGAATCGGCGCACCGAAGTGGGCGTCGGACAGGCCAGTCCGGAACACAACGAACGTACGCGTATGAATTCCCTTCCCTCGGGCTCGCCGATCTCGCGGCGCAGCTTCCTCTCCTCCTCGGGTGTCACCCTGGGTGCCGTCGCCGCCGGAACGCTGGCGGTGGACCGTCTGGCGTTCGCCCAGGCCAGCGACACCATCAAGATCGCCCTCGTCGGGTGCGGTGGCCGCGGATCCGGGGCGGCCAACCAGGCGCTCAATGTGCCAGGGACCAAGCTGGTCGCGATGGCTGATGCCTTCAAGGATCGCCTCGAAGGGGCCCTCAACAACCTCAAGAAGGAACAGGGTGAAAAGGTCGATGTGCCGGCCGATCGCCAGTTCGTGGGTCTGGACGGATACAAGCAGGCGATCGCCCTCGCCGACGTCGTCGTCCTCGCCACTCCTCCGGGCTTCCGTCCCTTCCACTTCGAGGAGGCGGTGAAGCAGGGCAAGCACGTGTTCATGGAGAAGCCGGTGGCGACCGATGGTCCGGGCGTGCGCCGGGTGATCGCGGCGGCAGAGGAAGCCAAGCGCAAGAACCTGAAGGTCGGCGTCGGTCTGCAGCGCCATCATCAAGCGGGCTATCTGGAGACGATCAAGCGCATCCATGACGGCGCCATCGGCGACATCACTTCCATGCGGGTGTACTGGAACGACGGCGGCGTGTGGGTCAACCCGCGCAAGCCCGGCCAGAGCGAAATGGATTACCAGCTCCGCAATTGGTACTATTTCAACTGGCTCTGCGGCGATCACATCGTTGAACAGCACATCCACAACCTCGACGTCGGCTGCTGGATCAAGAACGCCTATCCCGTGCGCTGCCATGGCATGGGCGGTCGTCAGGTCCGCACCGCCAAGGAATACGGCGAAATCTTCGATCATCACGCCGTGGAGTACGAATTCGCCGATGGTGCCCGCATGTACAGCCAGTGCCGCCACATCCGCGGAGCGTGGGCCTCGGTCTCCGAACATTGCGTCGGCACCAAGGGCGACGCCGATGTCAGCGGACACCAGATCCGGGTCAAGGGATCGGACGCCTGGCGTTACCGGGGGACGAAGAACGTCGATCCCTACCAGCAGGAGCATTTCGACCTGTTCGCGGCCATCCGCAGCAACACCGAGTACAACGAGGCGTTCAATGGTGCCAAGGCATCGCTCACCGCCATCATGGGCCGTCTGGCGACCTACAGCGGCAAGATGGTCGACTTCGATGCTGCCCTGAATTCGAACATCGCTCTCGCGCCCGACACCATCAGTTGGGATGCCGTTCCCAAGAGCCAACCGGACGCCGAGGGGTTCTATCCCATCGCCGTCCCCGGCAAGACCATCACGGTCTGACCGGCAACGGTGCGGCAGGTGAACCGGGCCGGGGGGCGTGTCGGCATCCCCGGCCCGGTCGTCTTTGGTAGGGGACGGAAGGGTGTGGAGGTCTGTTTTCGGAGGAAACTGCATGGGAATGAAGATCGGGTGGATCGGGGGCTGGCTGGCGTGCGCGGGAGCGTTGCTGGCACAGAACGGCGACAAGGCAGGCGAGACCCAGGCCGAAAGGGTTCCAGCCAGCCTGATCCCACCGGCACCCGTGCTGTCTCCGGAGCAACAGATCCAGTCCTTCCGGTTGCCCGAGGGATTCCGGGCCGAATTGGTGGCGGCCGAACCGCTCCTCGGCTCGCCCGTGGCCGCCCAGTTTGATCATCAAGGTCGACTGTGGGTGGTCGAGATGACCGGCTACATGCGCCAGCCCGATGGTGCCGGTGAGACCGATCCCTCCGGCAGCGTCGTCATCCTCACGGATACCGACGGGGACGGCCGCATGGATCGGCGGACGGTGTTCCTCGGCGGATTGGTCATGCCGCGCTCGGTCATGTTGTTTCGCGATGGGGCTCTGGTCGCAGAGCCGCCGCGGCTCTGGTTCGCCCGGGACACCGACGGCGATGGGAAATGCGATTCGAAGGAGTTGATCACCGACGATTACGCGACCCAGAACGATCCGAAGCTCGGGTCGAAGTCCAATCCCGAACATGCCAGCAACAGTCCGACCTGGGGGTTGGACAACTGGATCTATTCCGCCAATCACACGGCGCGTTTCCGGTGGCGGGGCGGGACGAACTGGCAGCGGGGCGCGACGATCTTTCGCGGTCAGTGGGGGCTGACTCAGGACGATCTGGGGCGCCTGTTCTACAATTCAAACTCCGATCCCTTGCGGGCAGACTTCGTTCCCTCTTCGTACCTGGAAAGGAATCCGAACCTGCGGCAACCCTACGGCGCGAATGTCCAGGTTGAGCGCGACATGCGCGTCCACACGGCCCGGGTCAATCCGGGCGTGAACCGGGGTTACCAACCCAACCAACTGACGCCCGAGGGCAAGCTGGCCACGTTCACCGGGGCCTGTGGCCCCGTCGTCTATCGGGGTGACCAGTTCCCGCCCGAGTACCGCGGAGATGCCTTCGTCTGCGAGCCCACAGGCAACTTCATCCGTCGCGAGAAGATCGTGGAGCAGGGCGGGGTGCTGAGCGGGACGAATGCCCAGCCCGGAACCGAGTTCCTGGCCTCGCTGGATGAACGGTTCCGTCCGGTCAACCTCATCAACGGTCCGGACGGTTGCCTGTACGTCGTCGACATGGCCCGTGGCCTGGTGCAGCACCGGATCTATCTGACGTCCTACCTGCGGAAGCAGATCGAATCGCGGAATCTCCAGGCCCCGAATGATCAGGGTCGGATCTACCGGATCGTCCATGCCGGAAAGCCGCGGCGGACGGAGACCCTCGCGATACAGCCAAGCGACGCGGATTTGGTCGCGCGTCTGGATCACCCCAACGGGTGGTGGCGCGATCGCGCCCAGCAAATGCTGGTCGAGCGGCGCAACCCGGCGGTGGCGGGCGTTCTCCGGAACCAGTTCAAGCCGGGCACGCAGTCAGGGGCACGGGGTCGTTTGCATGCGCTCTGGACGCTGGACGGTCTGGAGCAGATCGATCTCCCGACCCTGGAGGCTGCCACGCAGGATCCGGCACCGGAGGTGCGCGCCGCCGGACTACGACTGCTGGATGGAATGTTGAAAGGACCGCAGCGCGAGGAAGCCATGCTGCTTCTCATGCGTCGCGCGGGGTTCCTCTCCGGCCCTGAGCAGTTGCAATTGCTCTTCACCCTGACCACCGCAGCCACTCCACAGGCAGACACGATCCTGCGGGTGCTGCTCATGAACGGGCCGGCTTCCACCCTGCGACAGGACGCCGCCATCAGTGGACTTGGGGGACGCGAGCTGGAGTTTCTCGAAGGGCTGATCTCGGATCCGATCTGTGGTCCGGAGAAGAAAGAGCACGCGGCGATCGTGAGGCGATTGGCCCAGTGCGTGACCGCGGAGGGCGAGCCCGCCCGCATCGATCACCTGCTGGACCTGGCGTCCACCCGCAAGACCGGGGACTGGCAGCAGTTGGCGATGCTGGACGGCATCGCGAGCACGGTGCCGGTCGCGGTGAAGGGGCGCCCGGCCAACGCCATCAAGCCGGTACGCTTCCGGTCGCAGCCCAAGGGGTGGGAGGCCTTGCAGCGGGTGGAAATGCCCGAGGTCCGGGAACGGTTGGAACGGTTGGCTCCGTTGATCGCCTGGACTGGCGACGGCAGGACGCCTGCCGAGGTCAGGGTGCGCGAGATGTCTGCGGCGGAAGAGGCCAGTTGGAATCGGGGCAGGGAGCTTTACACCATCGTATGCGGTGCCTGTCACCAACCGCACGGCAACGGTCAGGAGGGTCTCGCCCCCCCCTTGAAGGAGTCCGAATGGGTCCTGGGATCGGAACAACGCATGGTACGGATGGTTCTGCACGGCGTTCGGGATGCGATCACGGTGAAGGGGCAGAAGTGGGAGTTGAACATGCCGGCCTTCAAGGACGCGCTCGAAGATCAACAGATCGCCGATGCCCTGACCTATGTCCGTCGGGAATGGGGGAACACCGCGCCCCCCGTTCCGGTCGAATCCGTCAGGAAGGTCCGGAGCCAGACGGCCGATCGCGAGGATTCCTGGACGGAAGCCGAGCTGTTGAAGGTGCCCTGATCCGGAAGACCTCACCCAACAAAACGGCCGCCGGCAAAAGCCGGCGGCCGTTTTGATGGCTGGGAGTTCCCGGAAGGGATCCCGAGTGGGACTCAGCCCTGCA
>CAMCFL010000229.1 GCA_945873715.1 Akkermansia muciniphila | reverse complement strand
CCTACATCCGTGGCAAACTCGAGATGCACCCCGCTTGCAGCAAAGGTTTCCCACCGTACCCTGAGCCATGCTCGTGCCCGACTCCGCCGGAGTCATGATCCTCAGCAATGCCGTCCTGTTCCCCCAGGCGATGCTCCCCCTTTTCATCTTCGAGCCCCGGTACCGGACCATGCTGGAGCAGGCGCTCGACACCCACCGGATGTTCTGTGTGGCCATGCAGAAGCCCAATGATCCGAGGGAAACCCCGCTCCCCGTGGCAGGGGTGGGCATCGTCCGCGCCGCCGTGAAGAATGCCAATGGCACCTCCAATCTGGTCCTGCAGGGCATTGCACGGGTCCGCCTTGGCCGGGTGGTCCGATACAAGCCCTATCGCGTCCAGCAACTCCACGTCCTCGACATCGGGGACGTGGACACCGTCACCATCGACGCGCTCCGGGTGCGCGTCCTCGACCTGGTGGAAAACCGGCTGCGTCGGTCCGAGGATCTCGCCTCGGATCTCCTCCAACGCCTGGTCCAGAGCGGTGGCAACCCGGACAACCCCATCCGCTCGGCGATGAGTGCCCTGGAGCGGATCCCCGATGCGGGCCACATGGTGGATCTGGTGACGCTGCTCATGATCGGGCATCCGCTGGCGCGACAGGTCATCCTGCAGGCGGCGGATGTCGCCGAGCGCCTCCGGCACCTGATCCATTTCCTCCAGGCCGACGTCACCGAACCGTCCAGCGACGGTTCGTCGGGCACTTGAGCCAGATCGGCCCCGTCGAACGGGGGGATCGGCAGCTTGCCGGTCCATGCGTCGGGGCAAAATCACGTCCTGGACCACCACCGACTGGCCGCCGTCACCCCCTCGTCCCTCAAGTCCGCGGTGGTTCCATTCAGAAATCGTCATCTGGCTCCGTCCGTCGCACTCTGGTCCCCGGTGAAGCTGTTGTTCTCCGAGACGACTCCCGATTACGCCCACTACCTGTATCCGTACGTGGTGTGGGCATTCCTCGAACCTGGCGAAGTCGCTGCGGACGCTTTTGAAGCCGGCTTCCTTCCCGGCAACCCGGAAATGGAGCGGTTCCATCTCGTCAGAAACCTGCGCGTGCCCCTGCGGGAATGGAAACCCAGCTCCGAAAACCGTCGGATCCTGCGCAAGGGCGAAGGCGTGCGGATGGAACTGATCGCCAAAGGGGATTTTCCCGACACCCCTGAACGTCGGGAGCGCTGGCTGACTTACGCCGAAGAACGGTTCGGACCCGGGATCATGCATCGGGAGCGGTTGAACCGGCTGCTGGCAGGTCCGGTCATCAGCCATTTCCTGTATTTCACCGACGCCGAAGGACGTGAACTGGGGACGGTCCTGATGTACCTCGAAGCGCCGCGGGTCGCCTACTATTACTACGCGTTCTTCGAACTCTCCGACCCAACGCGCAACCTCGGGATGCTGATGATGACCCGGGCAGCGGAGGCCCTCGTGCGCGAGGGTTTCGAACATCTTTATCTGGGCACCTGCGTGACGCCGAAGGCTCGATACAAGCTCCAGTTCGAGCCGATCGAGTTCTTCAATGGATTCAGATGGTCACGCCAACGGAAGGAGTTGCGGCACCTGCTGGAAACCGATCTGCCAGGACGTCACCGACTGGACACGCCCGAGTTCCTCGCCCTGCAACCGGGGCCACCGGCTGAGTTGGCGCGGGTTTCCCGGTTCCGGGTGGGATGAACGGAGCGGGGGGACCGGCAGGGATGCATTCTGAGTGCGGGAAGCCAGTAGGCCGCCTGTCCTCAGGCGGCGATCAGGAAATGCCCGCTGAGGGAAGCGGGCCTCCCTTCGTCACACCCACTCAGGAGGCAGGCTGGCAACTGACCACCGGGGTTACGGCTGGTTGGCGACGCTCATGTCCGAGGTGAAGTAGAGCAGGCGGCCGCAGTTCGGACAGGACACGAGGTCGAGTTGGGCCTTGGCATGGAGGCACACCTGCATGGGCAACTTCACGTGACACCCGCCGCATACCAATCGATCGACGCCCACCAGCGCATTGTCCCCCTTGGTCTTGAGGATGCGTTCGTAACGGGTGAGTGCGATCGGATCGATCTTCGCCCCGAGGGCGGTGCGTTCGGCAGAAACAGACTCGAATTCCTTGCGGATGTTCGCTTCGCGGGAGGCGACCTCGCCCAGTTGCCGGTCGGTCTCGGCCTTCTGGGCGGCGGCGATCCGGGCGGCTTCCTGCACGTCGCGTCCCACGACCTCGGCCTGTTCCATGAACTCGATCTGGCGATCGTCGAGTTTGCCGATCTCGGCCTGGGTGGTCTCGATCTGATGCTGGAACGCCTTGTATTGATCGTTGCTGCGCGTGCCCAACTGCTCGGTGCGGAGTTTGTTGATGCGCTGTTGCAGCGTGGCCACTTCCATCTCCAGTGCCTTGCGCTCGCTCTCCAGGTGGGTGGACCGCTTCTTCACGTCGTCGAAGGCAGCCTGCGTCTTCAGCGCCTTCATCTGCAGCAACTGCCGCTGGGGAGCCACGGCCTCCAACTCGGCCCGGAGCCGGATCAGGCGGCGATCACGGTCCTGAAGTACCAGCAGCGCTTCGATGATCGGGAGCATGTGCGGGGACGGTACTCCGCGACGGTCGCCGGTTGAAGTTCGAAGATTGGGCTTTCAAGGGGCAGAGTTCCCAGTCCCCAGTCGCCAGTCGCCAGATGTCTGGGGTCTGGGTTCTGGCATCTGGGAACTTCGGAAGGGTTCTCTTGGTTGCATCCGCGGATCGCCGGCGTAGCGTCCGGCATGCGTGCGCTTCCCCGTTTCCAGGCCTTCGCACTCGCCGTCGCCGTCGCAGGCGCCCTTGGTGGCGCGCCCTCGGTCTTCGGCGCGGCACCGGCCGCCCTCGATGTGGTCCGGCAGATGAATGAGGCCTTCGTCGGGGTCGCCGAGCGATGCACTCCGACGGTGGTGGTGGTTCAGGTGGCCCAGAAGATCGGCTCGGGCGACGTCAAGGAGGATCATCCCTTCCTGCAGCAGATGCCCGAGGAACTGCGCAAGCAGTACGAGGAATTCCTCCAGCGCCAGCGCCGTCGTCGGGACCGGGAAGGTCCCCAGTTCAACGGGGAAGGTTCGGGCATCGTCTATCGTGAGGACGGCTACATCCTGACCAACGCCCACGTGGTCGAGGATGCTGAACGCATCCGGATCAAACTCCACGACGGCCGCGAGTTCGACGCCGAGGTTCGCGGGACCGATCCCGACTCCGACATCGCCATCCTCCGGATCAAGGACAAGGTCTCCGGGCTCCAGGCCGCCAAGTTTGGCAACTCCGATCGGGTCCGGGTGGGTGAATTCGCCATCGCCATCGGGGCTCCGTACGAACTCGAGTACTCCGTCACCTTCGGCCACATCAGCGCCAAGGGCCGCGCCGGCCTCAGTCAGAACATGATGGACGAGGACTTCCTCCAGACCGACGCCAACATCAATCCCGGCAACAGCGGTGGCCCGCTCATGAATCTCGAGGGCGAGGTCATCGGAGTGAACTCGATGATCCGCGGCGTCGGCACGGGCATCTGCTTCGCGATCCCCGCCAACCTGGCCCGGGAGGTCGCCAACCAACTGGTGGACTCGGGCAAGTTCCAGCGTTCCTGGCTGGGGGTCGGGATCAAGGGCTTGCGCGAGGACGAACGACTCCGAGCGCGATTCGCCTCCCTGACCAACGGCGTGGTCATCACTGGCATTTCCGAGGGCGGCCCCGCCGAAAAGGCCGACCTCAAGGACTTCGATGTCATCACCGCCGTGGACGGACGATCGGTCGGCACGGTCAATCAACTCCGACGCGAGATCACCCGCAAACGCCCGGGCTCGGACGTCGCCCTGGACATCCATCGCGGAGGGAAGGCCATCCAGATCACGGTCCGTCCTGCTCCCATGCCGGACCTCGAGCAGCGCATCGCCATGAGCCGGCCGCCGGGAGGTCCTACCCTGGAGGAGCCCGCTCCCGCGGCTCCCACTCCGCTGGCAACGCCCGGGGACGCAGCCCTGGGGTTGACGGTCCAGACGACCGATGACGATCTCTCCACCCGTTTCAAACTCGGCTCCACCGCCGGAGTGGTGATCACCGGGGTGGACGAGGCCGGGCCGCTGGCGGAGTACGGATTCCGGGTGGGCGACCTGATCTACGAGGTGGACAAGAAGTCGGTGAAGACGGTCAGCCAGTTCTCCGAGGCTCTACGCGCCGCCGTGGACAAGAAGAAGTTCACCCTGCGCTACCAGCGTTCGGGCGAGAAACTGTCGGCCGTCGTCCTGACCGAGAAGACCCGGGAAAAAGATGGCAAGTAGACGCGCCATTGCGCCCGGCGGGTTTCCAAGCCATCCATCCACCCGCATGTTTCGTCGCATCGCTGCCTGCTCCCTGTTCCTCGCAACGTCCGCGGGAATGCAGGCCGTCAACCCTCCGCACGGCAGCCTCCCCCCGCTGTCCGAGTTGCGCGATCTCCTCCGCAAGAACGTCAAGGACCTGCCCGAGGCGGAACTGGACGCCGTCGCTTCCCAGGCCCTGCTGGAGCGGGTTCAGGGTCGGATCCTCGGCCCGGATGAATCGCTGAACGAGGAAAGCACCGAGGCCGCCATCAAGGACAAGCGCGTGTTCGAACCCGGCTGCCTGTACTTGCGGATAGGCCAGGTCAGCCTCGGACTGGCCCCGCAACTCGCGGCCGTCCTGCGCGACACCAACCTCGTCACCGGCACCCGCGGCCTGATCCTCGACCTGCGCTTCGCCGGAGGGACGGACTACGTCGGGGCCGCCAACACCGCCAATCTGCTCGTTTCCGGGGATGTCCCCCTCCTCGACTGGGGCGACGGTCCCGTCCGCGCCACCCCCAAGGAATCGGCCTGGGATCTCCCCGTCACGGTCCTCGTCAACCGCGAGACCCGGGGATCCGCCGAAGCCCTCGCCGCCGCTCTCCGGGCGGCCAATGTCGGACTGGTGCTCGGCAATCGCACCGCTGGAAGAGCTGCCGTGTACCGCGAAGTCCCCCTCGCCGATGGTCGCCGACTCCGCCTCGCCACCGCCCGCGTCCGGGCCGGCGAAGACAGCTTCCTCGGTCCGGAAGGACTTCAACCGGACATCACCGTCAAGGTGAGCCCGGAACACGAGCGGGCCTACCTCGATGATCCTTTCACCGGCATCACTGCCGGGCCTGGCTCCCCCACTGGAACCAATCAGGTCGTTGGAACGGTCAGCGTCCGAAGACGCCTCACCGAAGCGGAGTTGGTCCGACAACGCCGCGGCGCGCTGGAGGGATCGGCTTCCTCGAACGTTCCGCCGGCCAACGCGGCCGAACCTGCTTTGAAGATCGTCCGGGATCCGGTCCTGGGCCGCGCCCTGGACCTGATCAAGGGCCTGGCCGTGTTGCATCCGGCACAGACGTCCGGCAGTCCGGCAGGGAAATAGGAGTCGTCCATCCCATCCATGAATGGGATCCATCCATTCCGCCCCAGCCGGAGCAATGGAGAGAAACCCGTTCTCGACAAAGCCAACGACTTGGGGAGCATGGTGAGGTTCGGAAACATTCAGACTTTGGAGAGCGCATGAAGAAACGCACGATCGCAATGCTGGCAGCCCTTGCGGCCGCCGCCCCCCTGGCCCAGGCCGACATCCTCCTCACCGAGGATTTCTCGTACGCGGATGGCAGCCTGTTGACGTTGTCCGGCAACGCCTGGCGCAACCACAGCGGCTCCGTTCCGATGGCGGTGCTCGGCGGCCAGGCCGTCATCGATCAGGGAACCACTGCCACCGGCAGGGAGGACCTGAATCGGCTGCTGTCGACCAGCTTCGACCCGGCCGTGGACAACACCACCGCCATCTACGGCTCCTTCTCGGTCAATTT
>CAMCFL010000228.1 GCA_945873715.1 Akkermansia muciniphila | reverse complement strand
GCCACCCATCGGGACCTCAGGAGGGAGGTGACCGCGGGCCGGTTCCGGCAGGACCTCTTCTATCGGCTCGGCGTGTTTCCGCTGGAGGTGCCGCCCTTGCGTGACCGAAGCGAGGATATCCCCCAGCTCGCTGCCCATTTTGTGCGTGTGATGGCCAGGAAGATGAACCGTCCTGCCCCCCGATTCACGCGGGCGCATGCCGAACAGCTCGTCTCCTACGGATGGCCAGGCAACATTCGCGAACTCCAGAACGCGGTCGAGCGCGCGGTCATTCTCGCGCAGGGCGGTCCATTGAACTTCGAATTGCCCACCTCCGGCGCGGCTCTCCCAACTCCACCGAAAGCTGGCCCGGCAGATGGGGCGGCCATTCCGACGCGTGGTGATTGGAAGCGTCACGAGCGGGAGAGCATCGACGCGGCGCTGAAACAGACTGGCGGCAAGGTGTTCGGTCCGGGTGGCGCAGCAGAGTTGCTCGGAATGAAACCCACCACTCTGGCCTCCCGGATCAAGACTCTCGGGCTGGTGCGGCGCGTCGCGGAGTGAACGGACGAGCCACGTGCGGTCCATCGTCCGTCGACGGGCCTCAGGAACCGAGTTCGTTCAGACCGGTGGCGCTTCCTGTTCCCGGGCTTGCACCTGCCGTTGAATCCGGGAATCTCCGCCCCCGGTGAGTTGGTACTATCGTCATTGGCTTCGTCCGCTGCTGTTCCTTCAGGATTCGGAACGGGTGCATGATCGCACCCTCCGATGGCTTGCCCGGTTGAGTTCGAGTCGAACCCTGTGTCAGGCAATGGCGGGTTGGTTCGATACGCCCGGGCTGCCGGTCGAGGCTTTCGGACTCCGGTTTCCCAACCCGGTCGGTCTCGCGGCAGGGATGGACAAGGGCGCGGTCGCCGTGCCGGCCTGGGAGGCGATGGGATTCGGGTTCAGCGAGTTGGGCGGGGTCACCCGCCATGCCCAACCCGGGAACCCCGAGCCCCGCATGTTCCGGGCCCCGGCCGAGGAGGCTCTCCTGAACCGGATGGGCTTCAACAATCCCGGTGCGGAAGTCCTCGCGACCCGTCTGCAGCGATGGCACGCGAGCGGCCGGTGGCCATCGCACCCGGTCGGGATCAATCTGGGTAAATCCAAGATTACACCGCTGGGGGAGGCGGCATCGGACTACGCCGAATCCTTCCGCCGGTTGTGGGGCCTCGCCGATTTCTTCGTGGTCAACGTGAGTTCGCCCAACACCCCCAATCTTCGGCAATTGCAGGACAAGTCGGCCCTGGATGAGATCCTCGCGGCCCTGCAGGAGATCAATGAGGCGAAGCGCCAGGCGGCGGGTCCCGGCGCCCGGTTGCGTCCGGTCTTGGTCAAGGTTGCTCCTGATCTTTCGTTCGACGCGCTTGATGACGTGGTTTCGTTGGTCGGCCCCCGTGGCCTGGCCGGTCTGGTGGCCACCAACACGACCATCGCACGACCGGCCACCGACGATCCCATGGCCCGGATCGTTTACCACGAGATGGGTGGGTTGAGTGGGCGTCCCTTGCGCGAGCGCAGCACGGAAGTCATCCGGCATCTCTACCGGCAGACGGAAGGAAGGGTGCCGATCATTGGGGTGGGCGGCATCTCGACGGTTGAGGATGCCTGGGAAAAGGTCCTCGCGGGGGCGTCCCTGCTCCAAGTGTATTCGGGGCTGGTTTATCAGGGACCATCGCTTCCTTCCGGATTGGTCGTCGGATTGCGCGAACGCCTGGCGGGCGGAGCGTGGTCGGAGGTGGTGGGGAAGGGGACGGGGTAGCGGGAGCGGGAGCGGGCTTTCCATTCCACGAGGACTTCCTAGGCTGGCGGGCGTGAAGTTCGCCATCTGCAACGAGATTTTCCAGGGTTGGAGCCTGCCCGATACCTTCGCTTACGCGCGGAAGGCCGGGTACGACGCCGTGGAGATCGCGCCGTTCACGATCGCCCGTTCGGTGAATGACCTTTCCCCTGCCAGACGGATCGAGATCCGCGCGATGGCCGCGGCGGCGGGCGTGGGCATTTCTGCAATCCATTGGGTGCTGGTGCAGACCGAAGGACTCCATGTCACCAGTCCGGATCCGGTCGTTCGTGCCCGGACGGCCCGGTACTTCGTGGATCTGGTGGATTTCGGGGCGGACCTCGGAGCGCCTGCGATGGTGGTGGGCTCACCGAAGCATCGGCAGTTGCTCCCCGGCGTGAGCGCAGCGCAGGGATGGGAATGGGCGGCTGAAGTCTTCCGCCCCGCAGTGACCCGAGCCGCGGAAAGGAAGCTGACGATCTGCTTCGAACCCCTGGCACCCGCGGAGACCAATTTCATCAATACGGCCGAGGAGGCCCGGCGCTTTGCGGACCTGTTCGCCTCGCCTGCCATGAGCATCCTCCTGGACGTGAAGGCCATGTCCGCGGAAACGAAACCCGTCAGCCAGGTCATCCGGGATTCAGGGGGCCGATTCGACTACTTCCACGCCAACGACAGCAACCTCAAGGGCCCCGGTTTTGGCGAGGTGGACTTTCATCCGATTGCCGAGGCCCTGCGCGAGGTGGGGTACGGCGGCACGGTTTCGGTGGAGGTCTTCACGTTCGAGGAGGGACCCGAACGGATCGCGACCGAGAGCCGGGAGTACTTGCGGCGGGTCTTCGGGTATTGAGCTTCCACTTCGCCCAAAACCGCACGACCGAGCGGACGTGATCTTCCAGTTCACGGTCGACCGCCTTCTTTGCGAGCCGTAGCACCCGGCGTTGCAACCGCGCCTGGCGCTTGTGAAGCAGGGTGTCCACCCGCTGACGTTGCTCCGGGTCCAGATGCTTTGAGTTGGGTCGCGAACGCAACCGGACTGCCAGTTCATCGACGTCGTGAAGCGCTCCGAGCTCTTCCTGCAAGCCATGCAGTCGGTCCAGGTGCCGGTCCAGCCGGCGCGAGGAAACCGCCGCTGCGAGGCGCAACTGCGATTCCAGACGCTTCTGCCAACGGCGCCATGCGTGGAAGGCCTCGGTCGCACCTTCTTCCTCCGAGGCTTCGCGCCAGGCGAGCGTCTTTCGCAGGGAACGTCGGAGGGCCTTTCGGATTCCCGGGGCTTCGGCCCTGGTCGTCAGTTCCCGGGCGAGGCGCCGCGCACAGCCAGAGAGCCCAATGGCGATCCGCCGTTGCAGTCCGGTTCCGGGCTGCGGTGACTCCCACTCCCGGGCGAGGCGCGCCACGTTCAAGCGCAGGGGACGATCTTCCCGTCGCACCAGACGACGTAGAAGCTCGGCTTGAACCACCGAGTCCCGCATGGATCCAAGCGCAGCTGAACGCTTTCGGACGGAGGCGTCCAGTCGGGCCAGATTCGGGCCGAGGGTCCCCGGATTGGCCAGGCGGATGGCTGCCCGCAGGGTCTTGGCGACGAGACGCAGCTGGTGGACGGCCGCCTTGGGGTCTTTCCTGTCCCGGCAAAGATCCGCGTGGGCTGCGAGGCTCTCACACCATTCAGCGAGCTGTTCCCCCACCGCACGTCCCGGTTGGAGGCGGAGATCGCGCAGTGCGGCAGGTAGGGACATGAAGGTCTTTCTGGGCTGCATCCGACGGCTTGCAAGGCTGATCTTGGGTTCGCGTGTAACAAATGCATGTCCGTGCGATGGCGCGGCGGATGGAGCGATCCAACAAGAGGCGATCGGAGTGAACCGCAGGGAGGCGCAAAAGAGGGCGCAGTTGCGATGGAACTGAAAAATTCCGAAAATCCTATTGCAGCGGAGGAGGACGTTGGTACTTTCTGCGCTCCGTTTAACCGTCTTCGGACGGTAAGTTTAGGACGGTTCAATTCGATTTCCAGGCTGCGATGCCCACGATTAATCAGCTGGTCCGCAAGGGCCGAAATAAGTTGGTCTACAAGAGCAAGGCTCCTGCCTTGGATGGTAACCCGTTTCGCCGCGGTGTTTGCCTCCAAGTGATGACCCGCACACCCAAGAAGCCAAATTCCGCGATGCGGAAAGTTGCCAAGGTTCGTCTGACGAACGGCAACGAAATCATCGCGTATATTCCGGATGAGGGTCACAACCTGCAGGAACACTCGATCGTCCTGGTTCGCGGCGGCCGCGTTAAGGATCTTCCTGGTGTCCGCTACCACATTGTCCGCGGCACCCTGGACGCTGCAGGCGTTGAGAAGCGTCGCGTGAGCCGTTCCAAGTACGGCGTCAAGCGCCCGAAGGCGGGAGTTGCAAAGGCCGGGGCTGCAAAGGGCGGCAAGAAGTAACCACAAGGATCGCATCGCTCCCAGCGCTGTGATCCAAAGCAAAACAGGCGGTTCGAACCCTCCGTGATTCGTCCCGCAAGATTTCTAACACTCGTCAGTTTCACACGTTCTTTGTATGTCCCGTCGTCGTCGTGCCGATCGGCGTTCCGTTGTAGCGGACGCCAAGTATAACAGCGCGTTGGTTGCCCGCTTGGTCAACACCGTCATGGACGGAGGCAAGAAGAATCTTGCCCAGCGCATCGTTTACGGAGCTCTGGAAGTCATCGCTGAGAAGAATCAGGGTGCCAGCCCGCTGGAGGTTCTCCAGCGCGCCATCGACAACGCCAAGCCTCGCATTGAGACCAAGGCGCGTCGCGTGGGCGGTGCCACTTACCAGGTCCCAATGGAAGTTCCCGTGGATCGCCAGAACTCGCTGGCCATGCGCTGGATCGTCAAGTTTGCCGACGCCCGCAAGGGGATCCCCATGAAGGAAGCGCTCGCCGCCGAGGTGATGGAAGCGTACCTGGGACAGGGCAACGCGATCCGCAAGCGCGACGACGTGCACAAGATGGCTCAGGCCAACAAGGCGTTCGCACACTTCCGCTGGTAGTTCCTGACGACGAATGCGCCCCGATCCGGGATCGGGGCGTTTTTCATCCCTAAAACCCTTCTTTGCCAACGCCATGAGTGACGCCCCCGCCATCAACTCGGTGCTCAATTCTCCGAACCGTCAGTACCCGCTCGAGCGGACCCGCAACATCGGGATCGCCGCGCACATCGATGCCGGCAAGACGACGACGACCGAGCGGATTCTGTTCTACACGGGGCTGATCCATAAGATCGGCGACGTCGATGACGGCAATACCGTCACCGACTGGATGGAGCAGGAGAAGGAGCGCGGCATCACGATTACCTCCGCTGCCGTCACCTGTTTCTGGACCCAGAAGAAGGAAGAGGGTCTCTACAAGGCGAGCGAGGCGATTCCCCATCGCATCAACATCATCGACACCCCGGGTCACGTGGATTTCACGGCCGAGGTGGAACGTTCGATGCGCGTGCTCGACGGTGCGGTGGCGGTGTTCTGCGGCGTTGCAGGCGTCCAACCCCAGTCGGAAACGGTGTGGCGTCAGGCAACCAAGTACTCGGTGCCTCGCATTGCTTTCGTCAACAAGATGGATCGTACCGGGGCCAATTTCGAGAACGCCCTGAACGACATGCGCAAGAAGCTCAATGCGTATGCGTTCCCCGTCATGATTCCGGTGGGTGCAGAAGAAGGCTTCGAAGGTGTCATCGACGTCGTGAACCAGAAGGCGATCCTCTGGGGCCCCGGTGACATCACCAACGAGGGCCTGCGCTACGACATCACGGACATCCCCGAGATCCATCGCGAGCGCGCCGAGGCTGCCTTGGAAGAGTTGATCGATGCCGTCTCCAACAAGGACGACAAGATCGCTGAGATGGTGCTGGAGGAGAAGCCGATCTCCGCAGTCGAGTTGAAGGCCGCCATCCGCCGCCTCACCTGCAAGATCGAGATGGTGCCTGTCCTTTGCGGATCGGCCTTCAAGAAGAAGGGTGTCCAGGTCCTCGTGGATGCCGTCATCGACTATCTCCCGTCGCCGATCGACATCCCCCCTGCCGTCGGGATGGACCCGACCACCGAAGAGAAGGT
>CAMCFL010000227.1 GCA_945873715.1 Akkermansia muciniphila | reverse complement strand
GCAGGTTCCCCCTCCCAGATCAGGGCCGCCTTGTTGGCATGGGCCGTTCCCAACCACTTGTCCAGGCAGTTGGCGGAGACGTTCAGTTGGCCGCCCAGAAACCACTTCGCGACCGGCTCCTTCCACTGGAGCACCTTCTTGAAGGGCTTCATCCAGACGAGTTCAGACTTCGCGTGGCGCCCCCAGAAACGGTCGGGCTGCCGGATGGATTCCGTCCACAGCTTCTTGTAAGCCGCCATGGAGGGAACCCGAGCGGTCGAAGAGAACTCCTTGGAGGGCTTGAAAACGCGCTTTTCCTTGGAAAGCGACGAAATGTTGATCGCAGCAGGCAGTGACTTCTTACTCATGATCTCGGTGAGGCCGAGAACCCTGCTGAAGCCGGCACCCGGAGTCAATCGACCTCATTTCCCGAGCGACGCCTGCGCGTCTTCCGAGCCCGACCGCGCCGCCGCCTCCAACCACACCCGGGCCAACTCCGGGCTCTGCACCACGCCCCGACCTTCGGCATAGCGCTGCGACAATGCCCACTGCGCCGAGGGCGACCCCTGCCGCGCCTGCGCCTGCTGGTAGGCGAGCAATCGTTCCTCCACCAACCCCGGATCCACCGGGGGCAGGGTGCGGATCACAGGCTGCGAGGCGATCACCGGAGGGACGGCCGTCCCGGGATCCTCGGCCCGCGATGCCGGTTTCACGGAAGCCACCGCGACCGACCGCTGGGAAGTGGGGCCGGCGGAGCCCACCCGAAAACCCGAGGCGGAGTTGGCACTGGCATTGCCGCCCCCTGCGGTGCCTCCGCCGTTGTTCGAAAGCAGCTGCGGCATGAACATCGCCGCTGCCCCCGTCCAGTTCGGGTTGACCTGCATCCCGAGTCCTTGACCGCCCCCTCCACCCATGGCCCCGCCCCCGACCGGGCCCGCCATCAACATGGGCCGGGTCACGCCGGGAATGCCGCGGACATGGGCATCAACCCTGGGCAGGGTGAAGATCCCTCCCTGCCCACCGCCCTGCATTCCAGACAGCCCGGAGGAGGGCGACTGGGCAGAAACCAAGGGTGGATCCAAGACGAAAGCCAGGGCCAGAGCCGTGGCGGGAAGGAAGCATTTCATGGTGGGGCGGGAATTCGGTTTCGGGTGCGCTTCGGGCTGCAGCAGACGGGACCGGGGCTCAGACGGTCAGGATCTCCTTTTCCTTGTGGGCCAAATGGTCATCGACCTTCTTGATGAACTGGTCGGTCAACTTCTGTGCCTCCTGTTCCGCATCCTTGATGTCGTCCTCGGAAACCCCGCTGCTGCCCTTGAGCTTCTTGAGCCCCTCGATCGCCGTGCGGCGTTCACTCCGGATCGCCACCCGGCCCTCCTCCGCCATGCGCTTCACGATCTTGACGAACTCCAGACGCCGTTCGCTGGACAGTTCGGGCAGGACCACCCGGATGAATCGCCCCTGGGACGATGGGTTCAGTCCGAGCCCGGACTGCTGGATCGCCTTCTCGATGGCCTTGACGTTGGTCTGATCAAAGGGCTGCACCATCAGCATGCGCGGCTCGGGGACGGAGATGGTCGCCAACTCCTTGAGGCGCATGTGGGAGCCGTAGGCGTCCACGTGGATGTTCTCCAGAAGACTGGGCGATGCCTTTCCGGTGCGGACACCGGAGAATTCATGCACCACATGCTCCTCCGTCTTGATCATCTTCTCTTCCGTCTCCATCAGGATTTCGTCGATCGACATGGCAAAAATGGGATCCGCGTTGAGGTTCATTCCGGGGCCGGATCCAACCGGCCCCAGGGAGATTTCAAAAGCTGTTCAATGGGTGACCAGTGTTCCCACCGTCT
The DNA here is from genome assembly GCA_945873715.1 of Akkermansia muciniphila. Lineage (GTDB taxonomy): Bacteria > Verrucomicrobiota > Verrucomicrobiia > Limisphaerales > UBA9464 > UBA6176. The sequence goes on along the minus strand of CAMCFL010000227.1, from coordinate 4,057 downwards.
CGCCCAGCACCACCCTCCGCAGGTTGTGTTCAGCGAAGAAATCGAACACGACGATCGGCATCTTGTTCTCCATGCACAAGGCAAAGGCCGCGGCATCCATGACCTTCAACTGCTTCTCCAGCGCCTCGCGATAGGACACCTGCTCGTAGCGCTTCGCGTCGGGAAACTTCTTCGGATCCTTGTTGTACACCCCGTCCACCTTGGTGGCCTTCAGGATGACTTCAGCCCCGATCTCATTGGCACGGAGCGCGGCGGCGGTATCGGTCGAGAAATAGGGGTTGCCCGTACCGGCAGCGAAGATCACGACCCGGCCCTTCTCCAGGTGACGGACGGCGCGCCGACGGATGAAAGGCTCGGCCACCTGCGCCATGGAGATCGCACTCTGCACCCGGGTCGGCACGCCCTGCTTCTCCAGGGCATCCTGAAGCGCGAGTGCGTTGATCACCGTTGCCAGCATCCCCATGTAATCCCCCGTGGCCCGTTCGATCCCCCGCTCGCTGCCTTGAAGCCCACGGAAGATGTTCCCCCCGCCCACCACCACCACCACCTCCGTCCCCAACTGCCGAACCTCGGCCACCTGTCGGGCCATGTCGTGCACCGCCTCGGGCGAGATGCCGTTGCCCTCCTTGCTCCCCAGCGCCTCCCCGCTCAACTTCAACAGGATCCGGCGAAACTTCGGAATTGGAGAACCCTTCTTTTTGGACGGGGGCTTGGAGGAACGCGGCTTCATCGTGTCCGCCCTTGATAGCAGTTACGACGAGGGGGCGTCAACGCAGGGGCCGACCGGCGGCGATCAACCCTGCGGCGGACCGCTCATGTGCACCGCCCAGGATCCATAGGCGAGTTCGTCGGCCAGCATCGCGTCCATCGTCGCCATCAGCGGTCCCTGCATCCACAGGCCGGAGAACACCGCCCGATCCCCGATGGAGCTCTCCAGGACAAACGTGGGGCGCTGGCGGACTCCCAACGTCTGGAAGATCCCCGTTGTCTCGCGCAGTCGCTTGAGAACGGGATCGGTCCGGGCGTGGGCAAGCAGCAGATCGCGATCCAGGCCGGTAGCCCGGGCAACCACGTCCGCGGCAATCTCGAATCGTCCCACCTTCCGTCCCTCTCGGAGGGCCGCGTGCGCAACCGCCAACCGGGCACGGTCGTCCGTGACCCCGAGGTCGCGCGCCGCCTCGACCATGAGGTTGGGCGCGAGATATTCCTTCAATTCCGGCTCGTACCAGCCCGAATCCAGCATGAACGGCGAGCGGACCACCGTGCCACTCCGCCGGTAGAACCAGTCGCACTGAGCCTGGGAGGCCGGCAGCGCACTGGCGTCCATCAGGGCAATGCGCCAGTCAAAGTCGGCCTTCCCGGCGTACCGGCGACGGAGTTCCGCCCATGCAGGCTCGGCCCAGTAGCACCAGGACGAAACGACTTCCAGATAGTAGGTACCGGTCAGGCTCATGATTCGGGGTTCCTTCACGATGCTCCGCGTCCCTCCCACCCGATGCCACCAAAAAGCCGGGTGAAGAGGGCTTCAAAGGTGGGCGTCCGAACGTCGCCGCGTTTGACAGCCGGGACAACGCCCCGTGTATGCTGCGCGGACCTGTTGCATGAACCGTATTGCCGCCATCAGCGCCGGGATCCTCCTGGCCGCTCCCTTTACCCGGGCCGCCGACCCTGTGGACTTCAAACGCCAGGTGCGTCCCATCCTGGAGGCCTACTGCCTCAAATGCCACGGCGACGAGAAACCCAAGGGTGACCTGAGTCTCGTCACCCGCGCCGGAGCGCTCAAGGGTGGCGAGGACGGGCCGGCGCTGGTCCCGGGCGACCCGGCCAAGAGCCCCCTCTTCACCACCACCGCCCTGCCGGCCGACCACGATGACGTGATGCCGCCCAAGGGAGAGAAGTTGTCCAAGGCCCAGCAGGACACCCTCAAACTGTGGATCGAACAAGGCGCGGTCTGGCCGGATGAATTCAAGCTGGTCCAGAAGGAGCGGGTCGATTTCGTCAAGCAGGTGGTACCGATCTTCGAAGTCTCCTGCGTCAGCTGCCATCACGAGGGCCACGCCAAGGGCAAGCTCCGGATGGACGTGAAGGACGAGTTCTTCAAGAGCGACGCCATCGTCGTGGGCGATGCCGAGAAATCGAAGATCTTCACCACGATGATCCTGCCCGCGGATCACGACGACCTGATGCCGCCCAAGACCAAGGGAGGCCCCCTGCCCCGGGAAAAGGCCGACCTCGTCCGCAATTGGATCGAACAAGGGGCCTTCTGGCCGGATGGATATGTCCTGCGCCAGAAGGAACCCAGCAGCGTACTCGCACGGGATGATGCGGCGGTTCTGGCGGCCATCCACGCCAAGATCCTCGCCAACAGCAAGGAAACCGCGGAAGGCATGAAGGCGTACTCGGAGAAGCTTCCCGGGACCGACACCGAGTTCGAGGTGGTGGCGATTCCCGCCGGCGAATACCTGATGGGCAGTCCGGCCGGTGAAAAGGGACGCAAGGCCGACGAGGGCCCCCAGCGCAAGCTGAAGATCGAGCCGTTCTGGATGGGCAAGACCGAGGTCCGCTGGAACGAGTACGAACTGTTCATGTTCCCGGGCCTGGAGAAGGGGACCAACGTCCCGACCGAACGGGTCGACCGCGAATTGCTGCTCAACTTCCCCGACCTGCTTCCCGGCTCAGGCAAGGACGGCGCCAACCCCTACATCGGCAAGGAAGGCGACGCCGTCAGTCGTCCGACCACTCCCTACGTCGAGATGAGCTTTGGCATGGGCAAGGACGGGTTCCCGGCCATTTCCATGACTCATTACGCCGCGACCCGCTACTGCCGCTGGCTGTCAGCCAAGACCGGGCATTTCTACCGTCTCGCTACCGAGGCTGAGTGGGAGTACGCCGCTCGCGCCGGAACCAACACCCGGTTCCACTTCGGCGACGATGAGTCCAAACTCGACGAGTACGCCTGGTTCTTCACCAATGCCGACGGGAAGTACCGGAAGGTCGGCCTGAAGAAGCCCAATGCCTGGGGCCTTCACGACATGCTCGGCAATGTCGCCGAATGGGTCATGGACGGATACGTCGACGAGTACTCCAAGGTGGGCGAACGCCTCTACGTCCCGATCGAGACCGAGTATCCGAATGTCGCCCGCGGCGGCAGCTGGGACGATGAACCGGAACTCCTCCGCGCTGCCGCCCGCCGCTCGTCCGAGGCCGCATGGAAGATGCGCGATCCGCAATTGCCCAAGTCCAAGTGGTACCTGACGGACGCCCAGTTCCTCGGCTTCCGGGTGGTCAGACCGCTGAAGGTCCCCGCCACGCCGGAAGAAATGGGCCTCTGGTGGCCTCCCTACCCCACCAAGCGCTGAGCGGTTCGAGGGACCTGGGCGCGTCGTACTGGCCGCTGGAGACCGGTGCCCTTCATCCATGCGCGCTTCTGGATTCACCCTCGTCGCGGTGGGCGCATGATTGCGATTGGACATTCCGGGTTCCTGGAACACGTTCCCGGGGATGGCTGAGCTGCGAGCAGTGGTGGTGGACGACGAGCCGCTGGCACGGGAAAGACTGCGGCACTTCCTGTCCCTGGAGTCCGGTATCCGTGTCATCGCCGAATGTCAGAACGGCGAGGAGGCGCTGGTGGTGGTCCGCCGCGAATGTCCGGATCTCCTGTTCCTCGACGTCCAGATGCCCGGCCTCAATGGGTTTGAGGTTCTCCGCCGGCTCGACACCGCTGCACCCCAGGCGGTGATCCTCACCACCGCCCATGATCAATACGCGGTGAAGGCGTTTGAAGTGCACGCCGTGGATTATCTCCTCAAGCCGTTCGACCGCGAGCGCCTCCGGGTCGCGCTCGAACGGGCGCGCAGCAGGGCCCAGGCTCCCCGACCGGACGATCTTCAAAGCAAGCTCGCCGCCATGATCGAGGACATGAAGGCGGGTGCCCGCCAACCCGAGCGGATCCCGGTCAAGACCAATGGCAAGGTGACCTTCGTCCGGATCCCGGAAATCGACTGGATCGGGAGTGCCGACAACTACGTGGAATTGCACGTCGGGAATCATTCCCATC
>CAMCFL010000226.1 GCA_945873715.1 Akkermansia muciniphila | reverse complement strand
GGCATCCCCGCGGGTTTCCTCGGTGCTGTTTACCGAGGGCGTTGGCCTGACTGGGCCGGGAGCCTGCTGGTGCTCGTCGGCGTCTGCATCCCCACCTTCGTCCTCGCGCCGCTCCTGGTGCTGTTCTTCAGCCTCAAGCTGGGCTGGCTGCCCGTTGCCCTGTGGGGCTCGATTCCCCAGGCCATTCTCCCCACCTTCGCCCTCGGTCTCTACTTCGCCGCGCGGGTCTCCCGACTCCTCCGCGAAGGGCTCTCGGAAACCTTGCGGGCACCTTTCATCCTCACCGCCCGGTCAAAGGGACTCGGCGAGTTCCAACTGCTCCGTCGTCACGCATTGCGTCCGTCCCTCCTCCCGGTGGTCTCCTATTGCGGCCCGATGCTCGCCGACCTGCTCACCGGTTCCTTCGTCATCGAGCGGGTCTTCCAGATCCCCGGCACCGGCGCTTTCTTCGTGAACAGCTTCTTCAGCCGCGACTATCCCATGATGGTCGGTCTCGTGATCGTCTATTCCACCCTCCTCCTCCTCCTCAACCTCGCCTCCGACCTCGCCTATCGCTGGCTCGATCCCCGCGTCCGCCATGCCTGAAGCCGCCTCCAGTCCCGCGCGGCGCGCCTGGCGCCGCTTCCTCCGCAACCGCGCCGCCCTGATCGGCGCCCTCGTCCTGGTCGGCATCCTCCTCGCCGCCCTTGTCGGCCCGTGGATCTCTTCACACGATCCCAACCGGGCTTCCGACTTCGCCTTCGCCACCCCCGGCGCGACCCACTGGTTCGGCACCGACCTCCACGGACGCGACCTCCTGACCCGAACCCTCGTCGGGGCCCGGATCTCCCTCCTGGTCGGCCTGACCGGTGCCGCCGTCAGCGTCATCATCGGCGTCACCTGGGGTCTCGTCGCCGCCTACTCCGGCGGACGCGTCGATGCCATCCTGATGCGCACCGTCGACATCCTCTATGCCCTGCCCAACATCATCTTTGTCATGCTGGTCATCGGCCTCACCGAGACGCTCCTGATCCGTTGGCTGCAAGCCGTCGCTCCGTCGTTCGCCGGCTCAGCCCGACTCCTCCTGCTCTTCGCCTGCCTCGGGGCCGTCTCCTGGCTCAACATGGCGCGGATCGTCCGCGGCCAGGTCCTGTCGCTTCGCCATCGTCCCTTCATCCTCGCCTCCCAGGGCCTCGGCGCTCCCGCCGGATTCATCCTACGACGCCACCTGCTGCCCAACGTCCTCGGCGTGGTCATCGTTTACGCCACCCTCACCGTCCCCTCGGTCATCCTCTACGAATCCTTCCTCAGCTTTCTCGGGCTGGGGATCCGTCCGCCCGATGCCTCCCTCGGGACCCTGATCGAAGACGGTGCCCGCCAACTCAATCCCATCCAGATCCGCTGGTGGCTCCTCGCCTTTCCCGCCGGTTTCCTCGCCATCACCCTGCTCGCCCTGCACCACCTCGGCGACGGCCTGCGCGACGCCCTGGATCCCCGTTCCGACCCTTCCTCCTCATGATCTCCTACGAAGAAGCCCTTGGCCGTCTGCTCGCCGGCCTCCACGCCAACCCACCCGAAGAACTCGACCTCGCGGCCCTCGTCGCGCCGGGCACCTCCACCCGACCGCGCTTCGCCGCCCAGATCCTCACCGCGCCCGTCTCGCTCCCGCCCTTCGACAACTCCGCCGTCGACGGATACGCCGTCCGCGCCGTGGACACGCAGTCCGCCGATCCCATCCTGACCGTCTCCGGCTCGATCCCGGCCGGCCCGACTCCTGACGATTCCATCCCGCTTCCCCCCGGCACTGCCACCCGCATCTTCACCGGTGCCCCCATCCCCGCCGGTGCCGACGCCGTCCTGATGCAGGAAGATTGTGAACTGGATCCCGAGGGAGGCCTCCTCGTCCTCGATCCGGTCAAGCCCTGGGAAAACATCCGGTTCGCCGGTGACGACGTGAAGGCCGGTGCCCACATCCTCGCCGTTGGCGACGAACTCACCGCCCAACGGATCGCGTTGCTTCAGGCCTGCGGCATCCAGACCGTTAACCTAGCCACCGCACCCTCCGTCGCCCTGATCGCCTCCGGATCCGAGCTGCGCCCCGCCGGCACGCCACTGCCGCCCGGGTGCATCTATGAATCCAATCTCGGTGCCCTCACGCGCCTGCTGGAATCCGCGGGAGCCCGCGTCGTCAGTGCCGTCGTGATCCCCGATGACCCCGCCGCCACCCGCGCGGCTCTCGACGACGCCTCCCGACTCGCCCAGGTCATCGTCACGGTGGGCGGCGCGTCCGTCGGGGATCACGACCTCTTCAAGTCCGCCGCCCTCGAACTCGGCTTCGGAATCGATTTCTGGCGGATCGCCATGAAGCCGGGAAAACCTTTCTTCGCCGGCCGACGCGACCAGACCTATCTGCTCGGACTCCCGGGTAACCCGGTCTCGGCGTTCGCCACTGCCGTCCTGCTGGTCCTGCCTGCCCTGCGGCAACTCGCCGGAGCCGATTCCCCTGCCCCGGCAAGCCGCCCGGGAATCCTGGCCGAACCGATCGCCAATCCCGGCTCACGCCGTCATTTCGTCCGTGCCCGGATCGACTCCAACGCCGCCGTGCACCCTACCGGCGTCCAGGCCTCCCACATCCTCTCCTCCCTCGCCGCCGCCAACGCCCTCGTCGACATCCCCGCAGACGCGGCTCTGGAGCCTGGAGCGCTGGTTCGGGTGATTACGTGGTGAGGCAAGGGAGTTCGCCAATCACTCACCCCTTCAGCTCAGACATCAGCTCGCGGATGCCGATCGATTCCACCCGCTCCGCCACTGGATGCCGCCCAGTACCGGAGTGAACGATCCATCCCCTCTCCGCCTGCAGATCCCCCATGGCCTCGTGGAACCCCCGTGACGCAACGGCATCCGGACTGCGCTTGATCTCCACCGCCCATCGACGGCCGCCCGGGAACTCCAACACGAGATCCACCTCAGCCCCACCCGACGTTCGATAGTACCCCGGCACCGTCCGCACGGGGACCACGGCCAGGAGACTCTCGATCACAAACCCTTCCCAACTCCCCCCGACCACGGGGTGCCCCAGCAACCCGTCGCGATCGCAGATTCCCAACAATGCGTGGGCCAACCCGCTGTCGCGGATGTACACTTTTGGCGACTTCACCAACCGCTTGCCCACATTGACATGGTACGACGCGAGTCGTCGCACCAGCAGCAGATCGACCAGCAGGTCCGTATATCGGCTTACCGTCTGGCCGCTGATCTCCAAACTTGCACCCAACCGCGCTGCGTTGTGCACCCCCCCTTGCGAATGGGCTAGCATCGTCCAGAAACGTCGGAGCGTTTCCGCAGGGATCCGCGGCCCAAACTGTGGAATGTCGCGCTCGAGATAGGTTCGGATCAGGTCCTGCCTCCACTCCAGGCTCTCCATGCCGGTACGGGCCAGAAAGCTGTCCGGAAAACCACCTCTCACCCACAATCGCTCGTCGTCTCCGGCTTTCACTTCCCCCGCATGGATCGGCCCCATGTCCAGGTAGCTGATCCGACCGGCAAGACTCTCCCCGCTCTGACGAAGGAGTTCGGTCGAAGCCGAACCCAGAATCAGGAAGCGCCCGGTCCGGTGCCCGCGACGGCGGCCTTCGTCAATGACCCCGCGCAGGATCGGAAAGAGATCTGGAGTCCGATGAATCTCGTCCAGGATCACCAGACGATCTTCAACGAGTGAGAGGTAAGCCGAAGGATCCGTGAGTCTGGCGCGATCCGCGGCCTTTTGCAGATCGAGATAAACCGCATCGGATTGCCGGGCGATCTCGAGCGCGAGCGTCGTCTTCCCAACCTGGCGTGGTCCAAGCAGGGCAACCGCCGCCTGCCGGCCCAGTGCAGCCCGCACGGCAGCAACAACGCAACGTTCGATCATCCATGCAAATCTTCCATGTCATAGAAGATTTGCAAGGTTTTGAAGGTCGCAGGCTTCCTAGAGGGCAGCCCGGCACCAGCGGGCCGCCGGATACCCCCAGCTCGCCGTCCCCTGTACGGAGTCCCGGCTTCAGCCGGCTTGATGATCGCCTTCACCCCGACCGTGATCCCATCACGGACGCCCGCCCCGGGATGATCCGATCTGGAAGTGGGCCCTCCGCTTCTCCGCGGCAATCCCCGAAACGGCGGCGAAGCATCCTCCGAGGCCAAGGTTGACTTTCGCCCCGTGGAACAATTTATTCCACGGCGTGAAAGAAAGTATTCCGAGGTGGGTCAGCACCCGTCTCGCTCAGGTTCTCCGGGTCATGCCCGTTGCGGTGGTGTCCGGCCTACGCCAGGCCGGCAAGACCACCCTCGCCAGATCGGTTGGACCGCGACGTCGGTTCATCAGTCTGGATGACCTGACGCTTCTCGAACAGGCACGCCGAGAACCCGCTGCCCTCCTCGAACCGCGGCCCGTCACCGTCGACGAGGTTCAGTACGTGCCCGAGATCCTACGGGCGGTGAAGCTGATCGTGGATCGCGAGCGGGTGCCCGGTGATTTCCTCCTCACCGGATCGGCGAACCTTCTGCTTGCAGATCGCGTCTCGGAATCGCTGGCGGGCCGGGCCGGATATCTGGATCTGCTCCCGTTCTGTCCGACCGAATGGACTCAGCGACCCGGAGGCCTCGGGCCAATCGACCGACTCTTCGATGCGGACTTTGATCCGTCGCAGTGGCCGGTGGAGGAGGGGGATTGGCCGGGATGGCTGCTCCGTGGCGGGTTCGCACCTGCCGTGGGCTTGTCCGATCCCTCCGATCGCGCCCTTTGGCTGGAGAGCTATGTACGCACCTACCTGGAGCGGGACCTGAGGTCGCTGAGTGCCGTCAGTTCGCTGCCAGAATTCCAGCGGGTCATGCGGCTTGCTGCGAATCAATGTGCGCGCGTGATCAACCAGGCCAACCTGGCCCGGGACGCAGCGCTTCCCGCGGTCACGACCCATCGCTATCTCAACCTTCTGGAAGCGGGTGGGCTCCTGACCCGGATCCCGGCGTGGGCGGGGAATCCGACCGTCTCCGCGGTCAAGTCACCGAAATGGCTCTGGACGGACTGCGGTCTGGCGGCCTGGCTGGCGGGGGCGAACGGGCCGGCATGGCTGGGCAACCGCTCGGATTCGGGATTCTGGCTGGAGCAGACCCTGTTTCAGACCCTCCAGACGTGGCGTTCGCTGGACCCAGCCCGACGGCGGATCCACTTCTGGCGGGACCGGTCCGGTCGGGAAGTCGACTTCATCCTCGAACAGGACGACGCGCTGGTGGGAGTCGAGATCAAGCAAGGCAGGCAAGTCGGCGCAGAAGATACCCGGGGACTGGAGGCCTGGCGTGCGAGCCTGCCGGTGGCCAGACGCAAGACCCGGGGGGTGGTCCTCAACGCGTCTGCCCATCGAACATTGGCCGACAACCTCCACGCACTGCCCTTCGGCTGGATGGTTCCGTCGGAGATCGGATGACGGGAGACCCTCTCGCCCCTGTCACCGCTTCACTCCGCTCCCCGAGCCCCAACCCGTTCCCGGAGCCGCCAGAACGACTGCGGTCCATCCCCGCGGATCGGGAGTTCCAACGCCCCCGGACGGGCGGTCTGCATCGGGCCGGCGCGCCAGGTCCGGAGGTCGACCGACTGTTCGAAGGTGAAGCGGGTTCCGGCGGCCAGGAAGAGATCCGCGACCGGCACGCCCTGGTTCCAGCGCGGGGCCGAGATCGCTGGTCCCTTCCGCACCAGCACCTGAGTGTGGTATCCGCCGGCGGCGACGGACATCACCCCGGTCAACCCCGATGGCACGGCGGTGGCCCCATTCGAGCCTTCTCCCCAGGCGACGACCCGGCCATCGGCGCAGAGCGCAACCGCATGATAGGAACCGGCGGCGACCGCAATCACGTTGGTAGCCGAGGCGGGAACGGCGAGTTGCCCGTGGGTGTGGTCG
>CAMCFL010000225.1 GCA_945873715.1 Akkermansia muciniphila | reverse complement strand
AGCTGCATCGGGATCACCTGAGCCGGTTCCCCGAGTTGCTTTCCCGCTCGGCCGATCCGCGGCCGGACCCCGGCGAAAAGCCCATCATCTTCCTCCACCGGCATTTTCCAGAAAGCGTCGTGCTCTCCCGCCCCATCGTCGCCGTGCTGGCTCCCACGGTGACGGGAAAACCGGAAAGCTCCCTGGAACCGGTCTCCCCCGCCGACGGGCTCCGGGCGCTCGCCCCGAGCACCCTCCTCCAACTCACTCCGGACGACGCCTCCGGGTTCTCCGAACTGGGACGATTGGTCCGGCGGGTTCCCTCGTTCCGGCTCAACCTGGGGACGCGCACGGAAGAGATCGCACCCGCCATTCGCGACCTCCTGCTGCGACTCCCCTGATGCGCATCCTTCACTGGACCGATTCCTTCGCACCGAGCATCGGCGGAACCGAGGTCTTTGTCCGTGAACTGGCGCGGGCTCAACTCCTCGCTGGGCACGAAGTCAGCATCGTCACCGAGTCCATCCCAACCTGCCCCGACGAGGAGACCTTGGAAGGCATCGCCGTCCGACGCTTCCGCTTCGCCCCATCCCTGCTGTCGCGTCAGGCCGCCGACGTCCAACGGGTCGTCGTCGCCTCCCGGAAGTTTCGCTCCGAATTTGCTCCCGACATCACTCACGTCCATTTCATCGGAGCCGCCGGTTGGTTCGAACTCCTCAGCCGTCCGCGGCCCACACCGGTCGTCATCACGGTGCACCCACCCGTGGAATGCATCCACCTCCCCGTCGAACTGCGACGCCGGGTCCTGATGTCCGCCGACGTGGTCATCGCAGCCTCTCGAGCCATGGAGGCGAGCATTGCAGGGTTCGAACCCCGGTTGGGACTCCGCCTCCACTGCGTGCACTACGGCCACCGGATGCCGCCCCCCGAGCCCATGCCCTCGGGCAGGGAACCCATGGTGTTCGTCTGTTTCGGACGACTCGAGGACGCCAAAGGCTTCGATGTCGCACTCCGCGCCTTCGCCACCTTTCTAAAGCAACGGCCTGGCGGTGCACGCCTCGTCATTGCCGGAGACGGCCACGCCCGGGCGGCGCTTGAAGTACTGGCCGCCGAACTCGGGCTTCAGCCGCCCCAGACGACCTTCACGGGCTGGATCGCCCCCGATGACATTCAAGCCCTTTTGGGAACTGCCACCGCGGTGGTGGTTCCGTCCGTCTGGCCTGAGCCTTTCGGATTGGTGGCCCTCGAGGCAGGCATCGCCGAGCGCCCGATCATTGCCAGTCGGGTCGGGGGACTGCCCGAATTTGTGATCGACGGCGAAACCGGATGGCTGGTGCCGCCGGGTGACCCGGACGCGTTGGCAAGGGCGTTCAACGAGGTGCTGGAAGACCCGGAGCGCGCCCGACGCCTCGGACGGAACGCCCGGCAGAAGGCCGTCCGGGAATTCTCCATCGACCACTGTCTCGATCGCCACCTGGAAATCTATCGTCGCGCCCGGCACTCCAAAGCCGGATCTGCGGCCGATCCCATCCCTACGGAGTCCTCCTGATTCCGCCTCTTCCAGACCTCTTCATGGCGAACCCAGCCACACCTCCATCGCTGGAATGGAATCCTGATCGTCCCTGGCGGGATCTTGCGGGCATCCTTCGTCCCGCCCGAACACGCCTCGCGCTGGGCATCGCCATCTCGATCCTGCAATGCGCCACCGCCCTGCCGGGGGTCTGGCTGGTGCGTGAGATCTTCGACCGGGATCACCCCCCAGGCGACGGCCTCAGCCAACCCCTGACCGTCGGCCTGCTCGTGGGTCTGTCGCTCCTGACCGCCGCCTTCGGGATCTTCGGGCAATTCCTTATCCAACAGTCCGTCGCCACCGCCATGGCCAGGTTCCGACTCGGTCTGCTGGACCGCTTCTACTCGCTGCCCAAGGCCGCCCACGATTCGGGGGAACGCACCCGCCTGCACGATCTCGCCGTGCACGACACCGAGCGCGTCGAGTGGTTGCTGCTCTCCGTCACCGGTCAACTGCTGCCCAATGGAACGGTGGCGCTGATCCTGGTGGGAGCCCTCGCGTTCCGGTCGCCCACGCTGTTCTTCACGCTGATCGCCATCCTGCCCGTTTTCTACCTGTTCTCGCGCCATTCCCTCCGTCGATTTCAGCAGGCGGCCAAGGAAACCCGGACCGCGTTCAACCACTACAGTCGCGGGGTCACCAACGGAATGCGCAGCCTCGAACTCGCCTGGTTCCACGGCGGACGCGCCGTTGAAATTGCCGGTCACGGGGAACGCATTGACCGAGTCCGTCTCGGCAGCATCGAATCGAACTCTCGATTGGTCCTGCATCAACGTTTTCAGAAGCTTTCCTACCTCGCCATCTCCGTCCTGGTGCTGATCCTGGGCAAGAATGCCGTGGACCGCGGCAGCATCTCTTCCGGCCAACTCCTCTCCTTCTGCACCCTCGCCGCGCTCGCCCTCAACTACGTCCGCGAGGCCGGCCAGGGCATCGGCAACCTCGTGCTCGGACGCGAACCCTGGCTGGCGCTCCACCGGTTCCTGCACCAGATCGAACCGCTGCCCTACACCGGCCACCGCCAGATCGAGTTCTCCGGCTCCCTAGAAGTCCGCGGCGTGTCGTTCCGCTACGAGACTCCCAGTCGGGAGCAAACCGTTCTCAGAAACGTAGCTGTCCAACTCCAACCCGGACGGATCGTTGCCCTCACCGGCGCCAACGGCTGCGGCAAGAGCACCCTGCTCCACCTCCTGCTCGGGCTTTACCGACCGCAGGAAGGCCAACTCCTCGCCAACGGCATTCCCTACGACGAATTGGACGTCGCAGACCTCCGCCGTCAGATGGGCGTGGTCCCCCAGGTTCCCGCCCTCATCTCCGGCTCGATCCGCGAAAACATCGGCTACGCCCGCCCCGATGCCACTCAGGAGGAGATCGAGGAGACCGCCCGCGTCGCCCTCGCCGATCCATTCATCCGCACCCTTCCCAACGGCTATGACACCGAGGTGGGCGAGCATGGGGTCCTGCTCTCCGGTGGCCAGCACCAGCGCCTCGCCCTCGCCCGCGCCCTCCTCGGGCGTCCACGCCTGCTCATCCTCGATGAACCCACGAATCACGTGGACCAGGAAGGCGTGCACCAACTGCTCGTCCGCTTGCGGACCCTCCAACCCGCCCCGGCCATCCTCGTCATCACTCACGCCCCCGCGGTCCTCGCTCTCTCGGACGAAGCCTGGATCCTGGCCGACGGCCAACTGACACGAAGCGGACCGTCAGCCTGACCCAGACCATCCCACCCATGCGAATCCTCTTCTGGAGCGAGAACTACGCCCCACAGATCGGCGGAGTCGAGGTCCTGGCACGCGCCACCGCCCTCGGCCTGACCCGTCGCGGCCACGAGTGCCACATCATCACCAATCTGATTCATCGGGACCAACCCGGACGGGAGTCGGACGAGGGAATCGTCGTCCACCGACTCCCCTTGCGGCAGTCCGTGATCAGCCGGGATCTCCGAGCCCTCCACGCCGTGCGCTCAGCCATCGCCCGCGTTCGCGAGGAAGTCAAACCCGACGCCGAACAGATGTACTTCACCGGGGCCTTCCTCCGGTTTCAGACCATGCCCACTCCGCACACCGCCCCTTGCCTGGCGGTGAGCCTCCAACTTCTGGTGGAGGACGTGCTCGCTTCCATGCCCGTGCGGGAGACGCTTGCCCGGACCGCACACCACATCACGGCCCCATCGTTGGACGGCTTTCGTCGGCTCACCGAGCGTGCACCCGAGCTCGCTCCCCGGCTTCGTTTCCTCCCCAACAGCCTTCCCTTCCCGGACCTTCTCCCCACGTCGCTCCCCCTCGACCCACCCACAATCCTCACGTACGGCCGACTGGTGTCGGAGAAGGGATTTGATACCGCCCTGCGGGCCTTCCAATCCATCGCTGCCCATCCGTCCCGGCCCCGGTTGACCGTGGCAGGCGACGGTCCCGAACGCGCCGCACTCGAAGCGCTCGCCGCTTCCCTCGGGATTTCCGACCAGGTCACCTTCAACGGATGGCAACCACCCGGGAAAGTCGCTGAACTGATCAACCAATCGACCCTCGTCCTGGTTCCTTCCCGCTGGCCGGAACTGTTTGGCCTCGTCGCCCTCGAAGCCGCCCAGTTGGGTCGCCCGGTGATCTCCACCCGTTCCGGTGGGCTGGTCGACATCGTGGTGGACCACGAAACCGGACGCCTCGTTCCCATCGACGACGCCGTTGCCATGGCCGAAGCCCTGTTCCAACTGCTCTCGGATCCTGACACCCTCATCCGGATGGGAACCCGCGCGCGGGAACGTGCCGTCCAACACTTTGATTTCGGGAGATTCCTCGATCGCCATCTTGAACTCTATGCCAACCCCTCCCTTGGTTGAGTCCATGCACACGCCGGACCCCAATCCACACCGGGGACGCATCAGCGTCATCATCCCGGTTTACAACGGGGCGCTCTACCTCGCCGAGGCGATCCAGAGTGTCCTGGCCCAGACCCATCCCCTCGATGAAATCCTGGTCATCGATGATGGTTCCACCGATGAGAGCGCCGCCGTCGCCCGCGGATTCCCAGAGGTCAAACTTCTCCGCAAGGAACACTCCGGCATCGCCCCGACGCTGAGTCTCGGGCTTCAGGCATCCACGGGCAATCTCTTGAGCTTTCTTGATGCCGACGACCGCTGGATTCCTTCCAAGACGGAACTTCAGCTGAGGATCCTGCACGACCGACCGGAGTTGTCAGGAACGTTTGGCCAGGCCCGACGCTTCCGGATGACCCAACCGCAGGCTGGTGCCGCGAACGAGGTGGAACTCGACATCATCCCGGGAGTCGGCAGGTCGGCAGCGCTCCTTCGCCGCGGGGTCATCGAGCAGATCGAGTTCTCCCCCACCGACGAAGCCCACGACTTCATCGACTGGTACGCCCGCGCGGTGGAAGCCGGAATGCAGTTCGAGATCCTCCCGGAAGTGGTGTTCGAGCGCCGCCTCCATTTCTCTAACTACGGCATCACCCATCGGAGCGATCAGCGCAAACGCTACCTCAACACGCTCAAGGCCCGACTCGACCGGCAGCGCGCCGCCAAGCCTCCGTCCAAGCCAGACTGAGCCTTTTAACCGAGGGTGTTTATCCACAGATGACACAGATGGCACAGATCAGGAGGCCCTGGGCGGGCTTCCGGGCGCAGAATCGATCTCACCCTGGGGATCGGGTTGCGGTGGCGAAAAAACCCTCCTCTATCTGCATTGATCATGGCATCAGAGGTTAGACATCGGGCCTCTGGTTTTTCCGCCCCTGCCTGGCCCACGCCCACTCAGGAACAGTTGCTCCATGCCTGCCTGGACCTGAACGACGCCACGGCCCGTGATACGTGGCGGCTCTGGCGCGAGGCCGTTGACTTCGACCGGATCGACCCGGCCTCGATGCGGTTCATGCCGCTCCTCCTGCGTCGGTTGGAAAATCTGGGAATCTCCGATCCAAACCTCGGGCGGTACCGTGGATTGCACCGGCGCGGCTGGGTGCGATCCCAGCAACTCCTGCATCAACTCCACACCCTCACCGGGCAACTGAACCAACTCGGCATTCCGACCCTCGTCCTCAAGGGTGCCGCCATCGCCTCCCGCTATTACGGCGAGATCGGGCTCCGTCCGATGGGCGACGCCGATCTCCTGGTCCCGCACATCGACGCCGCCCGAGCCATCGCCTGCCTCGTGCAGAACGGCTGGAGCCCGGAATATCAGCGGGACCCGGATTCGTTGATCCGCCATCACCTCGACCACAATCACGCCTGGGGATTCCAGAACGGCCAGGGTCAATCGGTGGACCTCCACTGGAAGCTCCTGCACCTCGGAACGTCGCACAATCTCGATCAAAGGTTCTGGCACCACGCGCGATCGCTGTCCCTGCCGGGCTTCACCGCCCAGACGCTGTCCACCACCCATCACCTCTTCCATACCCT
>CAMCFL010000224.1 GCA_945873715.1 Akkermansia muciniphila | reverse complement strand
ATGTGCCGTCGTCCCTGGAATATGCCGGTTCCAGCCTGAACCATCTGTTCGCCCAACGCCGGAACCTGTTTCGTCCACGGCATTACCGGATGCTCCTCCAGGTGAGCCGGTTCAATCGCGAGGCGATCGAGGCCCTGGTGGATCCCCGTTGGGCGGGAATGACGATCGGGGAGTACGTCCGGGTGCGGGGTTACGGTCAGGATTTCCTCGATCTTTTCCTGGTCCCGATGAGCAGCGCGGTCTGGAGCACTCCTCCGGATGGCATGCTCGATTTTCCGGCGGTCACCTTGCTGAGGTTCTTCCACAACCACGGCTTTCTCGGCCTCCACACCCAGCACCCTTGGTGGACGGTCGATGGCGGGTCCCGCGAGTACGCCCGTCGCCTCATGGCACCGCTGCTGGACCGGGTCCGTTTGTCGGATCCGGTGACCAGCGTGCAACGCCTGTCGGAAGGCGGGGCGGAGGTGGTCACGCGCTCCGGATGGCGTGGCCGATTTGATCGGGTGATCCTGGCGGCGCATGCGGATCAGTCGCTGCGGATGCTTCAGGATGCGGACGCCGAGGAGAAGCGGGTGCTGGGAGAATTCCACTATCAACGCAACCTCGCGGTGGTCCACACCGACCCCTGTGAGATGCCCCGGACCCGGTTGGCCTGGGCGGCCTGGAACTATCGGATCGATCTGGACGCGGAAGGTCGGGTGCAGCCGGCGACGGTGTACTGGATGAATCGGTTGCAGGGAGTCAGCGACCGGATGGACTACTTCGTGTCGATCAACGGCGGTCGGGGCGTGTCCCCGGATCGGGTGATCCGAACGATGGAGTACGAGCATCCGCTTTTCTCGCTGGGAGCCGTGCGGGCCCAGCCGTTGCTGCCGGGACTGAACCGGCGTTCACCCGGGCAGGCGGTCTTTTTCTGCGGGAGCTATTTCCGCTACGGATTTCACGAGGACGCCTTCAGTTCAGCGGTCGATCTGTGCGAGATGTTGACGGGCGAGAAGCGGTATCCGTCCGCGGCGGCGTGCTGAGGCAAGGAAACGGAAGATTATCCGCAGATGGCGCAGTTGGCGCAGATGACGAAGCCATTCATCGCCGCTTTCTCCCCTGCGTGGGATCGCGGCCGTCCCCGGCCGCTTGGGGAGCGGGGAGGAGGGAAGCGGGCGAGGACGCCCGCGGTCCCGGGCGGGGTGAGCTTCCCCCTTCGTTCAGCATGCAACGACCCTCGGGAGTTCCTCCATCTGCGGAATCTGCGCCATCTGTGGATGAACCACTGCGGGCTTCTGGGTTTGAATCGGCTGAAACCGTCTGAGCGTTTGAGGTGTCTGCAAGGCCGTCGGGACGCATCCGTTGTGTTCCTCTTCGTTGACTCGATCATGATCACTGCCCACGCTTGTCTCTCCATGAGTATTGTCCGTCCGTTGGTTGCAGCGCTTGCCGCCGCCGGTTTGCCGGCGGTTCTGGCAGCAGCGGAGATTCGCCAGGTATCGCTCGATGACTGTCTGCAGATGGCCTTGCAGAAGAACCTCGACGTCCGGATCGCGCAGTACACGCCGATGCTGACCCGGCTGACGTTGAGTTCGGCCTACTGGACGTACGAGCCGACGCTGTCGACAGGGGCTTCCCAATCGTTCCGGGAATCAGAAGCGACCCGCAACGTGGGTGTCTTCAATCCTCCTGGCAACGAGGCCTGGACGGAGAGCTACGACAGTTCGATCCGAGGAACCGTTCCGACGGGGCTTCAGTACAACCTGAGCGGAGCGATGGATCGGCAGAGCGGTGAGGTGGGTGGATTCGATCAAGGGTTCTTCTACTCGCCGCGGGTGTCGATGAGCGTGACCCAACCCTTGTTGCGCAACTTCTGGATCGATCAACCCCGTCTGACCATCCAGCTCGAAAAGCACAACCTGAAGCAGGGCGAGTTTGATGTGCGCGATCAGGTCATCCGCAGTTCCACGGAGGTGACGATTGCCTATCACGACCTGATCGCGGCCCGCGAGAATCTGCGGGTGCAGCAGAAGGCACTGGAACTGGCCGAACGTTCGCTGATGGAGAACAAGAAGCGGGTCGAAGTCGGAGCCATGGCACCGCTGGACGAGAAGGAGGCCGCCGCCCAGGTCTCCCGGAGCAAGGCGGACCTGATTTCCTCCCAGCGGGATCTGGCGCTGGCGCAGAACGCCCTGAAGCGATTGATCGCCGATGACTTTGCCGGCTTGAAAGACGTGGAATTTGAGCCGACTGCCCGTCTGGCAGCAGTGCCGGAGACGTTCAACAATGTCGACAGCTGGCACAAGGGGTTGACCCTCCGGCCCGACATCCTCCGGTCCAAGCTGGATCTGGAGAAGCAGAAGCTGACCATGAAGTTTACCCGCAACCAACTGTTCCCCCAGTTGGATCTGACCGGGAGCGCGGGTCTGGGCGGAGCCGATCCGAACTTCGGTCCTTCCTTTCGAGACCTCGAAGATCGTCAGAATCCGAACTACAGCGGCGGTCTGCGACTGAGTTTTCCCTTCACCAACCGGCGTGCCCGCAACGAGCATCAGGCGGCCAAGCTGCGCAACGAGCAGTTGCTCCTGCGGTTCAAGCAACTGGAGCAGAATGCCATGGTCGAGATCGAGAACGCCATCCGGTCGGCCGATGCCGCCCTCCAACGGGTTCAGGCGACGGAGGATTTCATGGAGTACTCCGGAGCTGCCCTTCAGGCCGAGGAGAAGAAGCTCGAGAACGGCAAGTCCACCAGCTTCATCGTCCTCCAGCGCCAACGCGATTACACCTCGGCCCAGTCCGAGGTGATCCGTTCGAAGTCCGACTACAACAAGGCGCTCGCCCGCCTCGCCCAGGCGGAAGGGTTCACGTTGGAGAAGTATCAGGTCCGACTCGAGTTCCGCTGAGCGGCGATGAGCGCCTCCCCGTTTGCCCTGACACGGGTTGCTTCGCTCAAGACGGCGGAGGCCTTTCGTCAGCATCTGGCCGGGCTCGGGATCCACTTGCCGTGTGATGATGCGCCAGTCGCGGGAGCGGAGTCGCCCCTGCGGCAGTCTGTCCCGGGTGCGATCGCCGGCAAGACCTTGGGCAACCGGTGGGCCATTCATCCCATGGAAGGGTGGGATGCGACCACGGACGGCAGACCCACGGCCGAAGTCCATCGGCGCTGGCGGCGTTTCGGTGAAAGCGGGGCCAAGCTGATCTGGGGCGGGGAAGCCATGGCGGTCCGGCCGGATGGCCGGGCCAATCCGAACCAGTTGATCCTGCTCCCGGAGAACCGCGCGGAGATCGCCACCCTCCGGGCCGATCTGGAGGCGGCCCATCGGGAGCATCACGGCCAGACGGACGATCTGCTCATTGGGTTTCAGCTCACTCATTCCGGCCGGTTCTGCCGGCCAAACGCCTCAAACCGCCTCGAACCGCGCATCGCCTACCGACATCCCATTCTCGATCGGAAGTTCCAGATCACGTCGGACGGGTCGGTCCTCACCGATGACGACGTTCGCAGCCTGATCGGGGATTACGTCCGGGCGGCGCGGGTGGCGTATGAGGCCGGGGCGGACTTCGTCGATCTCAAGCATTGCCACGGCTACCTCCTCCACGAGTTCCTCGGCGCCCAAACCCGGCCCGGGCCCTATGGCGGCAGCTTCGAGAATCGGACCCGCATCCTCCGCGAAATCGTGGAGGGAATCCGGGCGGAGGGGAACCCGGTGGCGATCGGCGTCCGCCTGAGTGCCTTTGATCTGGTGCCGTTCCGGCCGGATCCCACCCGCAGTCAGCCGGGCAAGCCCGGACCGGGGATCCCCGAAGATTACTCCGCCTGCCTGCCCTATCGCTATGGCTTCGGGATGAACCCGGATCATCCGGAGGAGGCCGACCTGACCGAGCCCCATCGCTTTGTGGAGCTGTGTGGATCGCTCGGGATTCGCCTGCTCAATCTCAGTGCCGGTTCGCCCTACTACAATCCGCACCTGCTGCGACCGGCGGCGTACCCGCCCAGCGACGGCTATCAACCGGCGCACGACCCGTTGATCGAGGTGGCTCGTCAGATCCACGCGGTTCGCGAGGTCCGAACCAAGGCACCGAGGCAAATGGTGATCGTGGGTTCGGGCTACACCTACCTGCAGGAATACCTGCCGCATGTGGCGCAGGCCGTGGTTCGAGAGGGATGGGTGGACGTGGTGGGCATGGGTCGGATGGTGCTGAGTTATCCGGGCCTGTTGGCGGATGCAACGAGCGGACGACCGATCGTGGCGCGTGGCGTCTGCCGGACCTTCAGCGAATGCACGACGGCACCGCGGAACGGTCTGCCGAGCGGCTGTTATCCCCTCGATCCGTTCTACGTGGCGCGCCCCGAGGCGCAGCAGTTGAAGGCCTTGAAGAAGGCGGCGCAGGGCGGGTGAAGGGGGCGGGGTCTCATCGTGGGCGATGGGACGTTCCGGGTTTCAAGTTTCAAGAATCGTGAGTTTCAAGCCAGCCGCGGTGCGTCTGCCAGCTTCGAGGGCGAAACTGGAACCCTCGATGACTTGAATCTTGAAACTGAAATCTTCCCACCACCTCGCCTCCGACCCACGGAACCGAGATGCGCCTGACTGCTTCCACCGGCCCGCATCCGGCTTCCGCTTTGGCCTGTGCTTCGGTAGTTTCAGTCCATGCAACATTCCCCTGGATTCCTGAAGTTGGTGGAGGACGCCAAGACCCGAGTGCGCGAGGTGACCCTCGACCAGTTGCGCGAGCGGTTGCAGGCCAATCCGGGACTGACGCTGATCGATGTCCGGGAAGAGAGCGAGTGGGCGGGCGGCCATGCAGTTCAGGCGGCGCACCTGGGCAAGGGCATCCTGGAGCGGGACCTGGAGAGCCGGTTCCCGGACAAGGACGCCGAGATCGTGATGTATTGCGGGGGTGGATTCCGCAGTGCCCTGACCTGTGACGCCGCCCAGAAGATGGGTTACCGCAACGTCACGTCACTGATCGGCGGCTACAAGGCGTTGGTCGGTGCCGGTTGGGAGATGACGCGCTGAAACGGCTGGGCCCATGACGATCATCACCGACGAACGCTGCCTTGGGTACCAGACCCAGGGGCACCCGGAACGCCCCAACCGGGTGAGTCGGACCACCGACCTGCTGCGAACCCAGAAGGTGCTGGAGCTTCAATGGGCGGAACCGGATCCGGTGACCGACGAAATCCTTCTGCGCACACACACGGCGGCGCATCTGGCACGCTTGGAGGTCGCTGAGGACTTCGATGGCGACACCGCCTGGTACCCGGGGATCGCGGAGCATGCGCGCCGGGGGGTGGGCGGTGCTCTCAAGGCGCTCGCCCTGGCGCGGGAGGGGGAGCCCTCGTTCAGTTTGCTCCGACCGCCCGGTCACCATGCGACGCGACAGGGTCCGATGGGCTTCTGTTACCTCGGTTCGCTGGCGGTCGCGGCGATTCATGCCCGGGCCACCGGAATCCAGCGGATCGCCCTTTTCGATTTCGACGTGCACCACGGCAACGGCACCGAGGATCTGGTGATGGGACGCGAGGGGATCACCTTCGTCTCCGTGCATCAGCATCCCTGTTATCCGGGTACGGGGGCATCGGATGTCGGTGGCAACTGCTTCAATTTTCCGGTGGCTCCCAGGGTCTCGCGGGAGGTTTGGCGGACGACCTATCTGAAGGCGTTGGAACGGGCGAAGGAATCGAAGCCCGAGGTGGTGGGGGTTTCGGCTGGGTTCGATGCCTATGTGCGGGATCCCCTGGCGAACGGATCGCTCGAGCGGGAAGATTTCCACTGGCTGGGCCGGCAGTTGCGGGAGTTGAAACTGCCGGTCTTCAGCATTCTGGAGGGCGGTTACAGCCTCGATCTGCCGGACTTGATCTTTCACTATCTGCGCGGCCTCGAAGGCCGGGAATTCCTCTGACCCATGATTGAAACACGTCTCCTGAATCCGCACCTGCTGGCGCTGCTGGCCCGGGTGCGCCACACCAACCGACTGG
>CAMCFL010000223.1 GCA_945873715.1 Akkermansia muciniphila | reverse complement strand
CGGCGCGGTGACGAGGGCGAGGGGCAGCAGTTTCGTCGGATCACTGAAATCCGGTTCCTCGGGAGGCAGTGGGTGGCTGATCCACTCGGGGGGCAGGGGCAGGGTGAAGCCGAGTTCGGCAATCCGGGACTCGAACGTGCGGGGAACGGTGGGAAGGGGGCTCATGCGCGGGATTCGTGCTGGGGTCGTCAGGACCGCCGGCACCCCCTCTGTATGCCGGGTTTTGGAAGCCCGGGCTATCGGACGATGGTCGGAGGGGGTAGCCAACCGACGATCGCGATCAATCCAATGCGTCCGGAGTACGCACTTGCGGAAGGCAGGAAAGGGAAGCGAGGAGCCACGCGCGATTTGGCAGATTGCCGACCGCGAGTTCGCCGATGACGAACGGATGCATGACCACGTCGCGGGCTGCGGATGTGGGCGATCCAGACGGCGGTGTCTGCAAGAATCGGCACGGTCACAGTTCGCTGCGGCGTCGGGTCGGCATTTCCAGATCAGGCATCGAGCCGCCGATGCTCGCGAGGTAGCGATAGGCCTCATCCTGGGTCATGGAAGCCGGTGGCTGCGATCCACGCGCGGCAGCATGGTGGGCGAGCTTTTCCTCGAGCAGGGAAAGGAAGAGCTGGGTCGTATCCTGGATGTTCAGCGCCGCTTTCGCCTCGGACAGCTTATCGTCCGGAATGTCGATCGTGATGCTCATGCGGAAATCTACCTCACGAGGGTGGTCGTTTCCAGCGTCGTTTCGGAGCAGCGGTCAGTTCGTGGCTGTCGTCGCTTCGTCGTTGTTCCAACCGGCCTGCTTCTGATGCAGAGTACGTGGTTGTGCGTGCTTTCACGTCGGGGTGGACTTCCCTTCCAAGACGGCGCCGGTTCGACACGGTAGATCAAGAAGGTGACCCTCACCCGTATGCGGAAAGAATCCCTCTGGCGGTCCGTCCCGACCCGGCTCCTCTTGAGCCTGGGCCTCGTCTTTGCCCAGCTCGGGCCCGCTGCGGCGGCCAGCAAGCCCCTCCAAGTCTTCATCCTCGCCGGCCAATCCAACATGCAGGGACATGCCAAGGTCAGCACCTTCGAGCACATCGGCATGGACCCAGCGACCCAGCCGATGCTCGCAGAAATGCTCGGCAGGGATGGGAAGCCCAAGGTCTGCGAGCGGGTCTGGATCTCGTCCATCGGCTGTGCCGACGCGGAGCAGACGGGGAAGCTGACCGCAGGCTTTGGCGCGGCGGGCAACGAGCCGAAGATCGGGCCGGAGTTCACCTTCGGGCTCTACCTGCAGAAGTTCACCGAGGCGCCCATCCTGCTCATCAAGACCTCGTGGGGCGGCAAGAGCCTGAACACGGACTTTCGTCCGCCGAGCGCCGGGCCGTATCCGTTCAGTGAATCCCAGCTCGCCGCCTTCCAGAAAAGGGGCAAGGACGTGGCGGCGATGAAGGCGGAGAAGGCGAAGGCGACCGGGGTGAGCTACCGGTTCATGGTCGAGCATGTGAGACGGGTGCTCGCCGACATCAAACGGGTGGTGCCGGACTACGATCCCGCCCAAGGCTACGAGTTGGCGGGCTTCGTCTGGTTCCAGGGCTGGAATGACATGGTGGACGGCGACACCTATCCGAAGCGCGACCAACCCGGCGGCTACGATGCCTACAGCACGGCGTTGGCCCATTTCATCCGCGACGTGCGACGCGATCTGAGCGCGCCGAAGCTGCCCTTCGTCATCGGCGTGATGGGCGTGGGCGGCCCCACGGCGGACTACGTGGGCGAGGAACTGCGTTACAAGGCGACCCACCAGAACTTCCGCGATGCGATGGCGGCCCCGGCCCGAATGCCGGAGTTCCAGGGCAACGTGGCGACGGTGTTGACCGAGAAGTATTGGGATCCCGAGCTGAAGGTGGCCCGGGCGAAGGAAGGCGAGATCAAGCAGCGCGCGAAGAAGCTCGCGAAGGAGGGCAGCCTGAAGCCGGAAGAGGAGAAGGCGACTCTGGAGAAACTTCGCACGGAAGGACTGACCGAGCGCGAGCGTCAGGTGCTGGCCAAGGGCATCTCGAACCAGGAGTACCATTACCTCGGCTCGGCGAAGATCCTCGGCGGGATCGGCAAGGGCCTCGCTGAGGCGATGGCGAAGTTCATCCCATCCGGGCCGACGAAATGAGACACGCGCCCACCTCCCGGCAACCCGGCTTCCCCGGGTTCACTCTGGATTCGCCTCGGCCGGGCTCCGACGAACACGCTTCCATCCGATGAACCCAGAGGACCGCGACGAACTGCTGCGAACCGGAGCCGAGCGTTTCGAAGAGATGATGCGCCGTCCTCCGGAATGCCGGGCTCTGGAGATGGAGTTGAAGACCGCCATGGATTGCGACGGATGGACCTGCCTTTTCCACCTTCGTTCCGAGCGGGTCGCTCACTTCCTGCTGGAACAGGGAGCCGACCCTGGAATTGCCGATCAATGCGGGGCATTGCCAGAGGACTGGGAAAGGGTCCCGATGTCGGTCCGACAGCGGCTGAGGGACCAGAGGATCGAACGACGGCAGGCGAACCCATGAAGCAGTCCGAGCTCTTCTTTCGTCGATGAAACCCATGATCACCCACCGAACCCCATTCCCGACGCTGGCGGCACTCCTCCTTGCAACCGTCTCCGTCGTTCCCGCCCAGGCCGCCGAGCGGATCGAGCGCGGCGAGATGGCCGGCTATCTTCTGGGTCCCATCGTCACCCGGCAGGCAGCGAAGAATTGAACCCACCATGAAATCAACCCTCGCGATCCTCATAGCGATTCTGTTCTCGCACGCGGCCCTCGCCGCAGATCCTCGCGGCTTGTCCCAGATCCAGCCGCCGCCGCCGGAATTGAAGGTGCCGGCCTTCTACAAGAAGTACCTGGATGCGCACGGCTATCCCATCGTGGCGTCCGAGAGGGTGAACGATTACGCGCTCCGGGAAGCGGCCTATCTGGTCAACCTGATGCTCGCCAAACGGCCCGACGTGCGGGCCGCCATGATCCAGAGCGGTTCACGCCTGTGCATCATCGCGCACAATGAGTTCACCACCGACCTGCCGGAGTGGGTGAACCTGACGCCGAAGGCCTGGTGGGACTCGCGGGCGCGAGGCACAGGCGGATCGCCGGACGATCCGTTCTGTTCCTGCGGGGAGGAAAACCTGCTCGCCTATGCCGGTGATCCTTATGTGGCGGAGAACATCCTCATCCACGAGTTCGCCCACAACATCCACCTGCGTGGCATGGTGAACGTCGATCCCACGTTCGATCCGCGGGTGAAGGCCGCCTATGACGCGGCGATGAAGGCGGGTCTGTGGAAGGGCAAGTACGCCTCCGTGAACCATCATGAATACTTCGCCGAGGGCGTTCAGTCGTGGTTCGACAACAACCGGGTCAATGATCATGACCACAATCATGTCCACCTCCGCTCCCAACTGATCGAGTACGATCCCGGACTCGCCGCACTGTGCCGGGAGGTCTACGGCGACACGGAACTCAAGTACACCAAGCCGGCGACCCGGCTCCGCGACCATCTCGAAGGCTATGACCCCACGAGCGCTCCCCGATTCGTCTGGCCGGAACGCCTGTCGCAGGTCCGCGCCGAGATCAAGAAGGAGGCGCAGGCCCGAAGCGATGCGGCGAAGCCCCCAGCACCGTCCTATGAGCGCATGGACTATGGGCCGGCGCTCTTCTGGACCTTTGAGGTCGCCCCCGGAAACATCGCCCATAAGGGCATCGCCGTCCGCCTCGATGAAGGTCCCGGCGGCGTCAGCCAGGGGCGCGCCTGGATGGTCTATGACCACGACACGATGCGGGTCGCGGCGGCGACGACCGGCAGCTTTGTGGATTGGAAGGGCATCGCGTTCGACGGCAGCCACGGCACGCACACCAGCCTGACGGGCGAGCGGCACTTCGTGAATCCGGTGGGTCCGGGTTGGGCGTCGCCCGAGGGAAAATGGGAGGACACCCGGGTGGTCGGTCGCGACCAGCGGATGTTCGGCCCGCTGCCGCGCGCGTGGGCGCATTACGAGGGCCTGTACCAGCATGACGGCAAGGTCGTCATCGCGGCGACCATCGGTGGGACACGCGTCCTTGAATCGCCGGGCTGGATCGACCAAGGCGGAACGCCGGTGTTCACGCGGACGATCAATGTCGCCGCCGCGAAGAAGCCGTTGCTCCTGCGCGTCGCGCCCGATTCCGTGAGCGTCGTGTTGAACGGCAACGGTTCGCTTCGCAAGGAAGGTGGCTTCTGGATCGCGGAACTTCCCGGCGGCGCGAAGACGTGTCTCTTCCTCTCGCGAACCGAACTGACAAGCACGCTGAGCGGATCCCTCGACCTCGAACCGTTGATCCATGGCGGACCGGCACGCTGGGCGCAGGAGGTCACGACGACCTCCGTGGCCGGCAAGGCGGAGGGCGCGTTCATCGTCGATACCTTCACGCTCCCGACGGAGAATCCCTGGCAGAGCTGGATGCGTCCCGGGGGCTTCGATTTCACACCGGACGGCAAGGCGGCGATCGTGGCCACCTGGAACGGCGATGTGTGGCGTGTGGAGGGGCTCATGGCCCCCGCGCCGGCCACGCTGCGTTGGCGACGGATCGCTGCCGGACTCTTCCAGCCTCTCGGCGTGAAGTTTCGCGGTGACAGCCTGTTCATCACCTGCCGCGACCAGATCGTCCGGTTGCGGGATCTGAATGGCGATGGCGAGACGGATCAGATCGAGAGCTTCAACAACGATCATCAGGTCACCGAACACTTTCACGAGTTTGCCATGGGGTTGCAGACCGATGCGCAGGGAAACCTCTACTACGCCAAGTCTGCCCGGCACGCGCTGCCCGCGCTCGTGCCCCATCACGGGACGTTGCTCCGCGTGAGTGCCGACGGTCTCCGGACGGACATCGTCGCCAATGGCTTCCGCGCTGCGAACGGGGTCTGTCTCAATGACGACGGCACCTTCTTCGTCACCGATCAGGAGGGCCACTGGACGCCGAAGAACCGGATCAATCGCGTGAAGCCCGGTGGCTTCTACGGCAACCTGTTCGGCTATACCGACCGGACCAATACCTCGGACGCCGCGATGGAGCAGCCGATGGTCTGGATCACCAATGCCAAGGATCGCAGTCCGGCTGAGTTGCTCTGGGTCCCGAAGAACGCCTGGGGCTCGCTTGGGGGTTCCTTGCTGAACCTCAGCTACGGCATGGGTCGGGCCTACGTCATCCCGCATGAGGAAGTCGGCGGCCAATGGCAGGGAGCCACCTGCGAATTGCCGCTCCCCGCCTTCGCCACCGGCATCATGCGCGGGCGATTCGGGTCGGATGGCGCGCTGTACACCAGCGGCCTGTTCGGTTGGGCGGGCAGCGCGACGGCCCCCGGCGGGTTCCATCGGCTCCGACGCACGGATCGGCCCGCCCATGTTCCCCTCGAGGTCCACGCAGCGAAAGGCGCGCTGAAGGTCACCTTCAGCGAGCCGATCGATCCCGCGAGCGCCCGGCCCGATGCGTTTGCCATGAAGGTCTGGTTCCTCAAGCGCAGCGCCGGCTACGGATCAAAGCATTACGAGGAGCATGCGCTCGACATCACCGCCGCGCGGATCAACGCCGAGGGACGCATCGTGACCCTCGAGATTCCCTCCCTCGCACCCACGCAATGCTACGAGCTCCGGGCACGTGTCGCCGGAGTGGATGGTGCCCCCATCGATCGTTCGATCCATGGGACGATCCATCAGCTGTCCGACCGGTGAACCGGGTCCGGGCGCGGCAGGGACGGGTGGTTCACAACCACGGAGCAACGGACGCGACGTGAAGAAAGGAACGGGTTAGGTCGTGGCTGCCGTCGCTGCGTGGATGTTCAAACCGGCGGCAGCAGGAGGTGTGGTTCACAACCACGGAGCAACGGACACGACGTGAAGAAAGGGACGGGTCCGGTCGTGGCTGCCGTCGCTTCGTGGTGGTTCAAACCGGCTGGGGCAGGAGGTGTGGTTCACAACCACGGCGCAGCGGACACGACGTGA
>CAMCFL010000222.1 GCA_945873715.1 Akkermansia muciniphila | reverse complement strand
CCTGCTCGGCCTGATCAATGACATCCTGGACCTGTCGAAGATCGAGGCGGGGCGGATGACGCTCTTCGTGGAGGAGTTCGAGGTCGAACCGCTGGCCCGGGAGGTCGCGGCGACGGTCATGCCGCTGGTCACGAAACAGGGCAACCGTCTCGAGCTTGAGATGGCACCGGGCCTGGGGCGCATGTCGGCCGACGTCACCAAGGTCAGGCAGACGCTGTTCAACCTGCTCTCGAACGCCAGCAAGTTTACCGAGAAGGGCGTGGTGCGGTTCTCGGCGTGGCGGGACGCGGACCGAATGGTTTTTGCCGTGAAGGACAGCGGGATTGGGATGACGGCGGAACAGGTGGGGAAGCTGTTCCAGCCGTTCACCCAGGCGGATGCCTCGACCAGTCGGCGATTCGGGGGCACCGGGTTGGGCCTGGCGATCAGCCGGAAGTTCTGCCAGTTGATGGGCGGCGACATAGCAGTCGAAAGCGTCCCCGGAGCGGGGTCCACCTTCACCGTCCGACTCCCGGGCGAAGCGCCTTCCGGTGAAGTCGGCGTGAGCAGGGTGGCGCGTCCTGCCGAGGTTCCGGACGGTTCGCCGATGGTGCTCGTTATCGATGACGACCCCGCCGTGCGGGACCTGATGCGGAGGGCCTTGGCGAAGGAGGGTTATCGGGTCGAGCTCGCCGAGGACGGCCGCATTGGATTGGAGATGGCAGGGCGACTCCAGCCCGACGCCATCACGCTCGATGTCATGATGCCGAGCATGGACGGGTGGTCGGTTCTGGTCGCCTTGAAGGCCGCACCACTGACCGCGGGCATCCCGGTGGTCATGGTGACCATCGTGGAGGACAAGAGCCTCGGCTTCGCCCTCGGAGCGGCCGACTACCTCACCAAGCCGATCGACCGCGTGCGGCTGGCGTCGGCCTTGGCAAAGCTTCGGATCCGCATGCCGGGACGGTCGGTGCTCATGGTCGAAGACGATCCGATGACCCGCGAGGTGATGCGGGCGACCCTGGAGAAGGATGGGTGGGAGGTGCGGGAAGCGGCGAATGGCCGGATAGGTCTCGAGGAGATCGCCAAGGCCGTGCCCGACTTCGTGCTGCTGGACCTCATGATGCCCGAGATGGACGGCTTCGAGTTCATGGCCGAGCTCCGGCGCACGCCGAATACACCCAGGGTCCCCGTCATCGTCATCACCGCCAAGGATCTGACCGAAGAGGACCAGCGACGCCTGAACGGAGAGGTGATCCGCGTGATGGGAAAGCATGAATCGTCGACCGAACAATGGATGAGAGAGGTGCGCGATGTTCTGGCCATGAGGCGCACATCCCCGGGCCCGCCCACCCGTTGATCTGGGCGTCCATGGACGACGCAGGGTGGCGGTGGGCATCCGTGACCCGTTGCTCGGCCTGGTTGCCGCGCTGGGCCACCTGACGATCACCGGCCACCTGGACCCGGTGGACACCCGGCAAGCGCGTTGACCGGACCAGGAAGGGGCATCTGGATCCACGGAAGGCGCAGATCCCATGGCAGGATGGGGCTGAAGTCGGCTTCACCACCCGGGGTGAGTTTGTCGCCCACGTCACGGCATGCCATGCCGCCCGCGCCGCCGGTCCGCCGGT
This sequence comes from Akkermansia muciniphila, assembly GCA_945873715.1. GTDB lineage: Bacteria > Verrucomicrobiota > Verrucomicrobiia > Limisphaerales > UBA9464 > UBA6176. Next base: position 4,404 of record CAMCFL010000222.1, on the reverse strand, counting down.
TCGTACGCATTCTGATGGCGCAGGTGCGACACCGGGATGCGGCTGGCTGGGGGCGAGAAGCCGGCGGCCCGGTCCGGATCCGGTTGGGTTCCGCATCTGGATGTCGCACCTGCGCCATCCAGATGCTGTAACCCAGCCCCGCCCGAAAAGTGTGCGCGGTTGGGTGCCACGGGCTATCGGTGCCCTCATGAAACCCAAGACCAAGGAACTTCTCTACCACCTGCTCTGGCACGTCGACATGCTTTCAAGGCCGACGTTCCGCAATCTCACCGATTCCTACGAATCCTGGGCCTACAGGAATGGATTCACCGATCAGCTCCGGAGGCTTGAGTCGCGAGGATGGCTGGAGAGGGGGACCCAGTTCGATCACGCGGTTCATAGGCTGAGCCCTGCGGGTCGGTTGGTCGCGCTTGGAGGAAAGGATCCGGAGAGCCTCTGGAGCCGCGTGTGGGACGGTCGATGGCGATTCGTCGTGTTCGATGTACCGGTGGTGCATGGGGCGGCCCGGACACGATTGAGGCGTCATCTGCGTTCCTGCGGGTTCGGATTTCTTCAGAACAGCGTTTGGGTGTCGCCTGACGCCGTGCCGCCGAGTCTGTCCGGACTCGGCGTCGAATCCTCAGCGGTTGAGACCCTCATCGTTCTCGAGGCGCACCTGGCCTCGAGGGAGAATGATTCCCAGATTGTCACTTGTGCGTGGGATCATCAGGAGATCGACCGCCGGTACGCGAGATGCCTTGAGGTGCTCGACGGCTTCCCTGGGCGGTTTGGCCGGGGGAACCCGCAGGGGCGAGCCCTTCGGGAATGGGGCGAGCAAGAGTTCGAAGCCTGGCGTGCCGCCGTCGAGATCGATCCCATGCTTCCCGCCTGCCTTCTCCCTCCCGGGTATTTGGGCCGGAAGGTGTGGCGGCGACGATGCGAGGTTTTGGCGCTGGCGGGCGAGGCGGCACGCCACATGCCGAAGTCGGGTACCGGTGGTGATCAGGCGGAATTTGGCTGAGTCTGGGATCCGCGTTTGAATCCGCAGATGTCGAGCGGATTGTGGAATGCGGGGATTGAACCTGAGGGGTGGGCCCAGCGGCCATCCTTGCGCTCCACCCACTGGTTCGGACCTGAGGCCACCGGCGTCATTGGCGGTGAACCGCACTGCGGTTTCCAGAACCAAGGGTGGCATCTGGATGTCGCAGGTGCGACATCCAGATGCAGGCGGTGCATTACCCCCGATTTGAGCCTTGAAGGCGGAGAGTCGGCTGTCGCGACGGGATTGCCCGCGGCGAGGCCGAACCGGCCGGGCCTCAGCCTGACGACGCGAGACAAGGCGTCATTTGCGGATCGCCCGATGAGGGAGTGGAAGAAGGATTGGCGATGGCCGGGATGGGGATCTCGCTGATGCCGTGCTGGACGGCGTGGACGCGGTGGATGATGGCGGCGTTGGTTGTCCCGCAATCGATGCGTTGGCTGATCCCGAGGATGAGCGTCGCGGGCCGTTCGCGGACGTCGAACCGGGCGCGCAGTTCGCTCAGGAACGCCCGGATCTCGCCCGCGACGCGATTGGCGAGCGGGAACTTGTTTGTGTCCCAGCGCGGCACGGTGGGGGTGGCGGCATCCGCCCGGGTGACCTGGTGTTCCACGATGCCGACGCGTTCCAGCCTTACGGGGCGGCCCGCGAGGGTGAAGCCGTCGCCCACGCGCAACCCGCGAATGGATCCCTCCTCAACCGACCCGAGGAGTCGGGTGTGCAGGGACACGCGCACGACGCCCTCGGTGGCGATGGTGCCGATGTTCTGGGCAACGCAGGGATCTCCCAGGCCGCACGCCCGACCGACGCACCCTTTGCGTTCCCCGCGTCTCTGCGGTGAAACTCTCCGGTCTCCATCCGGGACGCGTTCGACCGCGGATAAACGCGGATGGGAGGGGACTCCGCGAGCGGGCCTGGCCTTGGACCGGCAGGCTGCCGATCCCCCGGGGCATTTGGTTCTGGCGGCTGTTTCCCGCGGGGAGGCGTGGTAGGACTCGGATGTGCCGGATGAACCCGCATCGTCTATGAGCCTGACTCCCGAAGCATCCCAGCCCGTCGTCGCGGCCTCCCCTGCCAACGATCCGAAGGGTGATCGTCCGTTGCGCCTCTGGCCTGTGGTCCTGCTGGTCGTGATCGGATTCCTCACCCGCTTCAGTCCCGCCTGGCTGGAGGGCGGGAGCGGCTGGACTACGAGTGGAATGTCATGGACTACCGCGCGCTCCAACCCCATGTGATCGACGACACGGTGCTCCTGCCCACGGGCATGAACACCGGCACGCGGGCGATCCGGATCAGCAAGACCGACGGTCAACTTGTGGCGACGGAATTGTGGACGTCGCGCAACCTCAAGCCGGACTTCACGGACTGTGTGAGTCATCAGGGCCATCTGTACGGAATCGACGGCGGAATCTTCACCTGCGTGGATCTGAAGACCGGTGACCGAAAATGGAAGGGCGGACGCTTTGGCAAAGGTCAGGTGCTCTTGCTGGAGAATTCGGGCCTGCTGCTGGTGGCGGCGGAATCAGGTCGGGTGGTGCTTCTTCAGGCGGACCCCGGCGCACACGTCGAAGTGGGTGCGTTCAAGGCGCTCGAAGGGGAGACGTGGAATCATCCGGTGGTGGTTCATGATCGGCTGTACGTCCGTAATTTGCAGGAGGCGGCCTGCTTTCAGTTGCTTCTGGCGGAGTCCTCAGTCCTGAGGAAGGGGGGGGGCGGCGGCCCGCCGGTACTGGGCTGGGTGGAGAGCGGTCTCACCGCAGAGGACGCAGGGATCGCGGAGTTCCGCAGAGGGAACAGAATGCAGTGCCCCTCCACCTCGCGCCGGATCGCTGCCCACTCCTTTTCCGCGCCTCTGCGCCTCTGCGGGAGTATTCCCCGCGGGACGCGCGAAAACCCCCGATGATGTCCCGCAGAGACGCGGAGACGCAGAGATCCAAACCGGCGTCACAGGGAGGCAGGCTCAAAAGCGGAGGAGTTCGCGCGAAGCCGCGAAGAACGTGAAGTGCGTAACCCACGATGGCATACTCCTTCGAGGCTTCGCGTGAGCCTTCCGGCCGCTCCAGATCCGCGGACGATCGACGGATCAATGGTCCCGCCGGCTGAAGCCGGACCACCGTGGGCCGTTCGCTCAGGCCGGACTCGTCGATGAAGACGATGGTTCGGCCTCCTGCTCCGGGGGGAGGTGGGGAACTCGATTTCAATCGCGAGTATTTCCCGATAGTACCGGGACCGTTCCCGTGGGCATCAACCTCTTATCGAAACCTTTCCTGGCTGCACTCCTCCGACTTTCAGGGATCGGAGCGTTGGTGCTTGGCCCGATGTGTCTGGGGCATGGGCCGGTGCACGAGCGGATCCGGGCGTTGGACGCAGCGCTGGCAGCGGAGCCGTCGCGGGCGGAATGGTGGCTGGAGCGTGCGGATTTCCACCGGATTGATGGCGCCTACACCAACGCCCTTTCGGATCTGGCGGCAGCGGAACGCCATGGGAAGGCGCTGAAGCGGTTGCCATGGGTACGGGCCCGGGTGTTCGCGGAGATGGGACGGGCCGAGGAGGCCAAGGGGCAGTTGGATCGATGGCTCGCGGTGGAACCGGGGCATACGGAGGCGCTGGCACTGCGGGCCGGACTGCGGGCGGACTCCGGGGACGCGGTTGGGGCGGTGGAGGATTACACCGCGGCCATCCGTGCGGTGGAGAAGCCGGCGCCGGACCTGATCCTTGCCCGTGCCCGGGTTCAGCGGAAGGTGGGGAAGGAGGGACTGGAGCGGGCCCTGGTGGGAGTGGAAGACGGGATCCGCGCCCTGGGACCGCTGGTGATCCTTCAAATGGAAGCGGCGGAGTTGGAGGAGGCGCTGGGTCGCGTGGATGCGGCGGCAGCGCGGTTGGATTGCCTGGTCCGGACGGCGGTTCGTCCGGAGTCATGGCGGGTTCGAAAGGCCGAACTGCTCGAGCGCGCGGGTCGGGCGGGGGCGGCGAAGGCCGAGTGGCGCCAGGCGCTGGAACACTGCGTCGCGCTTTCCCCCCGGCTTCGGGGAAGCCGCGCCCAGCAGGCGCTCGAAGGACGGATCCGGGAGAAGCTGGGTCCGTTGGAGTCGGCCTCGGTGGATCGGGCAAGGACGCCCCGGGGCGACGCGGCGGACGATTCGGCAGCAAAAACCATTTCCCAGACGGTTCCCCCTCTTCGCAACCAACCCGTTCCATGAATCCTCCCATGACAACCTCCATGAGCCGTGCCGGCCGGATGCCGGCGATCCTGTTCCTGATGTGCCTCGCGATTGCGGGGCTCATGTCGGCCCGGGCGGACACGACGCTCGTGTCCGCCGGGTCGGTCTGGCGCTTCCTCGACAACGGCACCGACCAGGGAACCGCCTGGCGCCAGTCGGCCTTCG
>CAMCFL010000221.1 GCA_945873715.1 Akkermansia muciniphila | reverse complement strand
GAAACTCCCTCACCGCCCCAGCCTTGCGCTTGAAACGGGGCGCTGAAGTCGGAAGTCTCGCGCCCGGAATTCTTGCACCTCTGTGGCCTCCGTCATCTCTCCAGTTCCCACCGCCCCTACGCCCACGCCGGCCGTCTTGATTGCCGATCCCGGCACCGCGGGACTCCGGGTCGTTGCCTTGACCTTGCTCGACCGTCTGGTGGTTGCCGCGCATCGCGCCGGATGCCACCCGATCGTCGTGGTCAGTCAGGGTCCGCCACCCGAACTCACCCGGGCAGACGCCCTGGGAATCCGGATCCAGGTGGTGCCAACCCCCTCCCGGTTGAATGTCCGAACGCTGGTGGCCAACACGCGGCAATTGGTCCTCGCCCCGGACCTGCGTCGGCTGTTGAGCGAGGGCGGACGCCTGATGGACGCCAGTGGCCGACCGCTTCCTGCCGGCATCATCGAGCGGACGGGTTCGCTTGCTCCCGATCCGTGGACGGGACTCCCGGAAGTGAAGGCCACCGGGGTGGCGGCAGGGATCACCGACGAATCCTCCGCCCGTGACGCGGGCGAGAGCCTGTGGGCCTCCCTCAGCAGCGCAGCCGACGGCACCGTGGACCGCTATTTCAACCGGCCGGTGGGACGCCGGCTGATGTCCCGCTGGTTGGTCCACACGCCCGTGACGCCCAACCAGATTTCGATCGCGGCGACGATCCTCGGGGTGGCGGCAGGATCGATGTTCGGAATGGGCGACCAGAAGATTTCGATCGTGGCCGCCGTCCTCTTCCAGATCTCGGCGATCATCGACTGCGTGGACGGCGACGTCGCGCGCGCGGTGTTCAAGGAATCGCCGCTCGGCAAGTGGCTTGACCTCATCGGCGACCAAGTGGTTCACGCCTCGGTCTTCGCCGGGATCGCCATCGGCCTCTGGCGTCCGGGGGCGGATGGGACCCAACTCTGGCTGGGCGGGAGTGCGGTGATCGGCGGGTTGATTTCCTTCGCGGTGATCCTCCGCGGGCTCCGTCGGCCGGTCGGGTCCGACGGCCGCCTTCAGAAGCTGATTGATGCGGCCACCAACCGGGATTTTTCGGTGCTCGTCCTGGCGTTGGCCCTGGCAGATCGGCTCGGGTGGTTCCTCTGGATGGCGGCCATTGGCAGTCATGCATTCTGGATGCTGGCCCTGGCGCTTCAACTTCCACGACGGGCCGGAACGGCCGCCCCCCGATGAAACCGGCCGCCAGGGTGGTGGTGCGGCTGGGCCTTCTCGCAGTCGGCCTGGGGGCCTTCGGCTGGTACGTCGGCCGCAGCGGGATCCAGGAGGCCGCGGGGGCATTCGCCAAGCTCGGCGCGCTCGCGCCGCTGGTGCTGGTTCCGTACTTCCTGGTCTACCTCGTCGATGCGGTCGGATGGCGCCTCACCTTCACCGGTCGCATGCCGGTCGGGTTCCCCACCTTCTGGCGGATCCGCTGGATCGGTGAGGCGATGAACAATGTCATCCCCTCCGCCTACGTCGGGGGTGAGGCCCTCAAGGTCTATCTCCTCCGCCAACGCGGAGTGGACCCTTCGATCGCGACCACCGCCGCGGTGGTGTCCAAGTCGGCGCAGACCTTGGCCCAACTGATCTTCATCTGTCTGGCAGCGGCGATCTTCCTGCGGATCGCTCCCGATGTTCCCTGGCTGCGCCAGAGTCTTGGCGTGGTGCTGGGCGGCGGTCTGATGGCGCTCGGGGTGCTGTTCTGGATCCAGCAGCGGGGTGTCTTCGCCACGGTCCGACAGATCACGGGCCTCGTCGGGTGGAAACCCCACTGGCTGGAGTCGCGCCGGGAGAAGCTGGAGAAGACCGACGCCACCATCACCGGCTTTTACCGGCATCAACGGGGGCGATTCCTGGGCAGTGCCAGCATGTACTTTACTGGCTGGCTGCTCGACTCAACCGAGATCTACCTCGTGTCACGACTGCTCGGACAGCCGGTCACCGTCTCCCAGGCCCTGGTGCTGGAGGCGTTCGTCGGCGTCGCCAAGGTCATGGGGATGTGGGTGCCCGGAGCCATGGGCGTGCAGGAAGGCGGCATCCTCCTCATCGGCCGGACCGCAGGACTTCCAGAGCCCCTGTGCATCGCCTACGCCGTCCTGCGCCGGGCTCGCGAAGTGATCTTCGTCGCCGTCGGCTGGATCCTCTTCTACGCCCGCGGCGACTTCCGGAGGGACGGGCTTCTGCCCCCCGTGACGTCGTCGTAGCCAGAACGTGACGGACGGGGTAGCGTCAGGAGTGGATTGCGCTGTCATTTATGCTGCCGGACGGGCGACCCGGCTGGGGCCTACCTTCGCCAACACCCCGAAGATCCTGCTGCCGGTGTCCGGGAGGACCCTGCTGGATCGGCACGCAGAGAATCTGGCCACGGTAGGCGTCCGGAACCTGTTCATCGTCACCGGTCATTGCCGTGAGCAGATTGCCGCGGTCCTTCCCGAGATCTCCGCGCGCCACGGCATCCGGATCTACGAGCTGCACAATCCGGATTTCACCGAGGGAAGTGTCATCAGCATGTTCGTCTCGCTGGCAGTGATCGAGCCGTCCGGGAAATCGCTGTTGGTGATGGACGGCGACGTCCTCTACGGACCGGCGTTGCTCCGGTGCCTGATCGATTCGCCCCATCCGACCACCATGCTGGTGGACTTCGGGGTGGAAGCGCAGGACGACGATCCGGTGCTGGTTCCCATCCGCAGCGAGCGGCCGTTCGATCTCGTCAAGAAGTGGGCTGGCACGGCCGATCGCGTGGGTGAGTCGGTGGGATTCTTCAAGATCTCAGGCGAACACCTTCCGATGCTGGCGGCGGAGACCCGCGCCCGCATGACCGGGTTGCGGCGACGTGATTCCCTGGATGACGTGCTTCGTGCGCTGACGGTGGCGGGCTTGTTTGGCTTCGAAGACGTGACCGGCCAGCCGTGGACGGAGATCGATTTCCCTCACGACGTCGCCTACGCCCGCGACGTGGTCATGCCCGCCCTGGCGGCGGAAGGTTCGAAGACATCTCGATAGAAACGCGGTCCGCGCTTCCGTCAGGGACTGGTTCTTGAGTCCCGCCACACGGGCTCGATCCGGCGGAGATCTTGCTGCCGTTCGGAGCGGACCTGTTCTGTACAGGCCTGGGAGACCGCCTCGTCGAGCTTGTCGTCCGAGCGCCGCACCCAATCTGCGAAGCGGTCGTGGGCGGAACTGGCGGAGAAGGACGTGAGCCGATCGAGATCAAAACGGGCCGCCGCCACCCCCAATCCGGAGCGCTGCAGGTCCTCGGCATTCAGCATCTGCTCGATGTGCCCCTCGACCGGCACCGCGAGCGCCGGCTTGCGCAGCCAGGCGGCTTCCGACAGGGACTCGAATCCCGAGCTGCAAACCACGGAACGGGCGGTTGCCATCAAGCGGAGGAACTTCGCCGCATCAAGTTGATGCACCACCAGGCCGGGTCGCAGCTGCTCCTTGATGGGAGCTCCCGCCCGATCGCAGAAGACATGAAGGAGCGTCGCTGGATGCCTCGCCTGCCAGGCGACCAATTCGGGCAAATAGCCGGCATTGAGAAGATACACCAGGCAATGCCCCTCGTTCACCCGGCCGTCGAGCCGGAGCAGGTCATCGCGGAGCAACGGCGGAGCGATGATCATCCCAGAGCCTTCGGGCACCGGTGCGTCGTAGAAGGAGAGCGCATAGCGCAGCGTCGAGCGTCCGGCCGCCCGGACAAACTTCCGGAGTCCCCACTGGGCAGCGCGCATCGAGTCCAGTCGCGGGTAGCCGGGATGCTCCAGCATGTACTGATGACCGACAGCGAGGATGGGGACGCTCTGTCTCCGTCGACGCGAATACCAACCTACGATGGGCTCGAGGAAGTTGATGAGGAGATCCGGCTTCGTCTCGGTCAGGATCCTTTCGATGGTACGCAGGCTGTCGCGATAGTCCCCGGCGCGGGAAGCCAACTGCCACAGGGTTGCCGGGAGATGGACCCGTCGCTGCCGACGATAGACGAAGCCCGGGCTTGCGAGGGCCGTCACCGGAACATTGAAGCCCCGGCTAAAAAAGTCCGGCCAACTCCGGTTGGGATGGGCACCCGCCAGCACGGCGACGATCTCGTGGCCCCGTCGCTGGCACCAGTCCCGCACCGCCAGCGCCTGGGTCATGTGGCCCCGCCCCTCGCCCTGTACCGCGAATGCAATCTTCATGGAATCTGAGAAGCTCGAAGGATCCGTCCCAGTGCTCGACCAACGCCGAACACGTCTCCACCCAGTCGCCGCAATTGAAGTAATCCAGGCCGTTGAGGCGCCGCATCTCCGCGCGATGGATGTGTCCGCAGATGACGCCATCCACACCGGCTCCAGCGGCCAGTCGGACCATCCCCTCCTCGAACTGGGTCACGTACTGGACTGCGGATTTGGCCTGGAACTTGAGCCACGACGAAACCGACCAGTAACCGAATCCCATCCGGCGACGGGCGCGGTTGAAGTACAGGTTGAAATCCAGGATCTGGGTGTAGAGCCGGGATCCGACCCGCTCGAGCAGGCGATTGAAATGGACCAACCCGTCGAGTTGGTGGCCGTGGAGGACCAGAAGGCGGCGCTTGTCGGCGGTGACATGGATCGCGCGCTCCGCGAGTCGGACCCCACCCAGGGGCATGCCGGTGAAGCCTTGAAGGAACTCGTCGTGATTGCCGTACAGGTAGGTGACCCGGGTTTCCTTGCGGTTCTGCCGAAGGATTTTCTGCACCACCGTGTTGGCATCGGCATTCCAGTGCCATTTCCGGCGCAGTTCCCAGCCATCGATGATGTCGCCCACCAGATAGAGGTGACGACACTCGACCTCGCGGAGGAACGACAGCAGGGCATCGGCCTGGGAATGGCGGCTGCCGAGGTGAACGTCCGAGATCCAGATGGCGCGGTAACGCATGAATCGGGTCTGACCTGGAAATCGGATCCGACTTCCGCCTCCAGTGAACACCACATCCGACCCGGATCGCTCAAGGACCAACCTGCCCTGTCACCACCTTCTGACCCCGGCGTCACGCCAACGACTCGTTGACCCCGGCCCGTGACACAACCGCATCCCGGAGTTCGCCCATCACGCAGGCCTCGTTCTTGTTCGCGCAGAGTCGTGCGAGGCGGAACTCGGCGCACAGCGGTGCCAACTCGGTCTTCAGCCGATCCAGCTTCGGATACTCCGCAACGCCCTTGAACTTGATCGTCACCACGAAGCGTCGGGCCCAACCGCGTCGAACCCAGTCGATCGCCAGTCCGATGCTCCGGTCGGGTGCGGCAATGACATCGCAGATCAGCCAGTCCACCGGGGTCGCGGGTTCGAAGGTGAAGGCGTCCCCGCGGTGAAAGGTCACGTTCGGATGGCGCATGAGGTCTTCCCTCAGCTCGGACCGATCGACGGCCGTCACCCGGGCTCCCCGGCGGGCAGCCACGTAGGTCCAACTGCCCGGACACGCCCCCAGATCCACGACGGACTGGTCCGCGGTGATCCGGGCACCCAGACGCAACTCGGATTCGACCAGCTTCGAAAACGCCCGGCTTGGCGCGGTCTTGTCCTCCGCCACTGGAATGCGTCCGGCGGGAAATGGGATCAGACCCGAACGCCACTGGTGCGGCATCGGGGCCGGGGCCACCGACAGGACACCCGCGTCCGGCGAGGTCAGCAGCAACTGGATCCAGGATTCGCCGGGCTGGACGGGATGCGGATCCAGGGTTCGCCCGCGCACTCGTTGCCGCCGGCGTTTCCTGAGGATTTCAATGGTCGCCTCGTCGATCAGTTGGCAGCGGTGTTCCCCGGCGGAGCCCTGCCCGAAGCACGGGACAACGTGCATCCTCCAGGGTCCATCCTCGGGAAACCGCTCCAGAATGCGGGAAGCCAGACCCTCGGCGATGACCCGGATCGAGGGAACGGGAACGGATTCGGCATTGGGCAACACCTGGGCCGCGAAGGCCAGGACCGGAGGCGAATCCACGACGGCCGACGAGGGAACAGCGAGGAATCCGGGGGCCAGGGTCGTCGACATCTGTCCTGGAAAGGCCCGTTTCAGCTCGGATTCGAGGTGGGAAACGGAGTCCTC
>CAMCFL010000220.1 GCA_945873715.1 Akkermansia muciniphila | reverse complement strand
GGGTCACCCAGGAACTCTGGATGCTGGGAATGTTGTCGAGGTAGATGCGGGCCAGGGCCTGCGTCCGGAGATACTCATGCGCGCCCACCGTGGGGGCCTTCAGGACGGTGTTCTCCGGTTGGAAGGTCCAGCAGATGAAGGCCGTGAAGGCTCCCCCGCTCACCCGCCCCTCTTCCAGGGCCCCGGCATAGGCACGGGCCCGCTCAATCGGATCGGTCCCGACCTGCCCGAGTTTTCCAGCATCGACCAACCGTTGCAGGGAAACGTCCTGCTGCTGGCGGACGACGTCGAGGTGCTCGATCCGGTCGTCCAAGGTCTCCACATGACCGAACATCATGGTGGCTGAACTGGCGAGTCCCAGCGCGTGCGCCCGGTCCATGACACCCATCCATTCACCGGTGTCGGCCTTCAACGGTGCGATGCGCTTGCGGACGCGATCCACCAGGATCTCGCCCCCACCGCCGGGAAGGGAACCGAGCCCGGCAGCAACGAAGTCCGACAACAGCTTCTCGACCGGTTCCTGGAAGACTTCCTGGAAATGGATGAATTCGCTGGGACTGAACCCGTGCACGTTGACCTGGGGAAAGCGCTCGCGGATGTGGGAAAGGAGATCGAGGTACCACTGCTTGGTGAGGCGGGGATGATGCCCGCCCTGCATCAGGATCTGGTTGCCGCCCAGCGCGAGGGTTTCCTCGATCTTCCGGTCCATCTCCTCGTGGGTGATGACGTAGGAATCAGCGTCCTTCTCCGTCCGCCAGAACGCGCAGAACTTGCAATAGACGTTGCAGACATTGGTGTAGTTGACGTTGCGATCGACGATGTAGGTCACGATGCGGTTGCCCTCCCCGCCGTGGGCCTGCATCCGCGCCAATTGACGTCGTCGATCCGCCAGTGCCCCGAGCTCCTCCAGTGGAAGGGAAGCCAACCGCCGCGCCTCCGACGCCGTCACCCGGGCTCCATCCCAGACCGACTGCAACAGCACGTCGAACGTTGGATCGTACACCATGCCTTCAAACTAGGGTCATTCGGCGAAAGCCGCGAGGATGTTTCGGGCCCAGGCCCCTCCCGGGACCGCGGGCGTCCCCGCCCGCCTCTCGCCTCCTTGGATTCCCCATAAATCTCCCTTCCCCACCGGCCTTCGAACGGCACACTCCTCCCACGATGTCGTTCTCCTTCCGGTTCCTGGGTACCGGCACCTCTCAAGGCGTGCCGATCATCGGGAAGTCGTATCCACCGGAGTACCTGGCCAACCCGCGGAATCATCGGTTGCGGGCGTCGATCTACGTCGAGACACCGGCGACCCGGTGTCTGGTGGATACCACGCCTGACTTCCGCACCCAGATGTTGCGCGAGGGTCTGGGTTACCTGGATGCGCTCCTCATCACCCACGCCCATGCGGACCACATCATGGGCATGGACGACTGTCGTCGGGTCTGCGACCTGCGGGGCGGCCCCCTGCCGGTCCATGCGTCCGCCATCACCTTCCGCACGCTCCGACGCATCTTCGAGTACGCCTTCGACGGGCGTCCCATTCCCCGCTCCTATTTTCATCCGGATGCGCGCGAGATCACCGGCCCCTTCGAGGTGGGTGATCTCCGGGTGGAATCCTTTCCACTGCCGCACGGCAACATCGAGACCCTCGGGTTCGTCTTCGAACGGCAGGGTGCGCGCCTGGCCTACTTCAGCGACTGCAAGGAGGTGACCGACGACGCCATTGCCGCCGCCCGCGGCGCACAGGTGGTGGTCCTCGACGCCCTCCGCAGGGATCCGCACCCGACCCACATGTGTCTGGATGAGGCACTGACGACGGCGCGCCGGATCGGGGCGGACCGGACCTATTTCACCCACCTGACCCACGACTACGACCACGACCGTGACCAGGCGGAACTGCCGGAAGGCGTGTTCCTCGCCTATGACGGACTCCGGGTGGAGATCGCATGAACCTTCAAGCCGCGGCGGTTGATCCACAGATGACGCAGATGACACCGATCGGGAGGCCGTTTTCGGCATCCAAGACGCGGAAGAACGCTCCCCCTGCGGGTGAAAGTGGCCGCTGCGGACGCAGCTCGGTCATCGGTGAAATCTGTGGATGGAACTCCGGCTCCGAGCATGAACCTGGCTGAATCCGACCTGGTGGCCGCCGCGCGGCGTCCGTTCCACTATCGTCTCTACTCGTGGATCTTCCGGAACCTTTCCCGGATCTACTTCCGGCTTCGGGTCGAGGGCCGGGAGCATGTGCCCCGCATCGGGCCGGCGGTCCTGGCTTCGAATCACATCAGCTTCCTGGATCCGCCCCTGATCGGGTGCGTGCTGGAACGCTCGATCCATTTCCTCGCACGGAAATCCCTCTTCTCCGCGCCCGTCCTGGGCGCCCTGATCCGCAGCCTCCGGGCAGTGCCAGTCGATCGGGATGGCGGGGGTGGTGCCGGATTGAAGGCCATTCTTGACCGTCTGGCCGACGGAGCCGCGATCGTCCTGTTTCCCGAGGGAACCCGCTCCGCCGACGGACAGATCATGCCGGCCCGGGCGGGCATCGGGTTGACGGTGATCAAGTCGACGGCCCCGGTGGTGCCGGTGCGGATCGTGGGGGCCTTTGAAGCGTGGGGCCGGCATCACCGGTTTCCCCGGCCGCGCCCCATCACCCTGATCTTTGGTGCGCCGTTGTCCTTCGAGGCGCTCCGGGCCGAGGCGGCCACCTGCGACAAGGCCCGGTTGAAAGAGATCTACCAGCAGGTCGCCGACGAGATCATGGAAGCGATCCGGAATCTCGAACCGGCGGGGCGGAAGGGATCTTGAACCGGGGGGCATTCGGACGAGTTCCACGAGTCCGTGAATCCACCGGGGGGATCGGCAGCTTGCCGGTCCAGGCCAGATCTCACGCCCTGCTTCCCGGGCTACCCTGCGTCACCCCTCCGGGGTGGGGCCACGGGCCATCGCGGTCACATCCGGGGGGCAGGCCCGGCTCACTCCGGCCGATCGTAGGTACCAAGGGGCCGGATCCAGACGTTGCGGAAGCGGACGGGATCCCCGTGGTCCTGGAGGCGGATGGGACCGGAGCCATCGTACTTCACGTACTTGGGGAGATTGCGATGACCAGACGGGCCGTTGAACTCCTGACGATGATGGAGGACGACGCCGTTGTGGAGGACGGTGACGGAGGCCTTGCGGGTGACGGCACCGGCGTCATCGAAGCGGGGGCCTTCGAAGACGATGTCGTAGCTGTTCCATTCGCCGGGTTTCTTGATGGCGTTGGCGAGGGGCGGCCACTGACCGTACATGCCGCCGGCCTGGCCGTCGGCGTAGGTCTTGTTGTTGTACACGTCGAGGACCTGGATCTCGTAGAGGCCGTGGAGGAAGACGCCGGAGTTGCCGCGACCCTGGCTGTCGCCCTTCGGCGGGTTGGGAGCGGACCATTCGATGTGCAGTTGGAAATCGCTGAACTTCTCCCGGGTCTCGATGTCGCCCGCGCCCTTGATGGCTTCGAAGTAGCCGTTCTCGACCTTCCATTTGGCGTCGCTGCCGCCGCTCTTCCAGGCGGCCAGGCTCTGGCCATCGAACAGGACCCTGGCATCCGAAGGTGCCGGTGCCCCCTGGCTGAAGGTTTCCGCCGGAGTGACGATGGGAGGGTTGGGACGCGCCTTGTCGTGGACCTTCCACTTCTGCCCGGGAATCATCGGGGTATCTTCATAACCAACCCCGGCGGCGAAGACGGCAGTAGCGGCCGCGGCAGTGAGCCACGGCAGGATGTGACGGGAGAATTTCATGAATGTGGAAAGAGCCTCCCGCTCCCACGTCCGGCGGCAACCGAAAACTCAGAGCTTCTGCATCGCCTGGGTCAGGCGCCGGCTGAGTTCGCGGGCCGGATTGATCCCGTTGAGCCGAAGCTTGGTCTGGAACGCGGCCACTTCAATCAATCGGGCCAGGTCACGGCCGGGCCGCACGGGAATCTCCATGTGCGGAACCTGGACCCCCAGCAACTCGGTGCATCGCTCCTCGATCCCCAACCGGTCCACCTCCTGCATCTGTTCCCAGGCCTTCAGGGTCACGACCAGGTCCACCAGCTTCTCCGGCCGGATCGAGGCCACGCCGAACATGGCTGCCACGTCGATGATCCCGATGCCGCGCACCTCCATCAGGTTTCGCGTCAGTTCCTTCCCGGTCCCGATCAACTTGCGTCCATCGACCAGCGTGAGCCGGGTGATGTCATCGGTCACGAGGCTGTGGCCGCGTTCGAGCAGGCCCAGCACCGCCTCGCTTTTGCCGATGCCGCTCTCGCCCTGGATGATCACGCCCACACCCTGGATATCGACCATGCTTCCGTGGACCTGGGTTCGGGGCGCGAACAGGGCCTCCAGCGCCAGCGTCGCCAGGTTGATGAACTTCATGGTCACCAGCGACGTTTGCAGCACCGGCGTGGCCGCCTTCTCGGCCGCCTGCAGGAAGTCCTTGTCCGGCTTGATCCCGCGGCAGAGCACGACGCAGGGAATCCGCCAGGCGAACAACTCGGCGTACCGCTGCCGCCGCAGGTCGACCTCGAGGGAACGGAGGTAGGACGTCTCCACGTTGCCGATCACCTGGACCCGACGCGGCGCGAAGTACTTCCTGAACCCCGCCAGCGCCAGCCCCGGCCGATTCACCGTCGGTTCCCGGATGATCTTCTTCAATCCCGTCGCTCCCGCCAGCAGATGGAGTCCGAGGACGGAAGCGTGCTCGGTGAAGAACCTGTGGACGGTGACCGGGACGGGATTCATGGGGCGACCCGGGGTGTGCATGGCGATCAGAGGTTGAAGTCCGGACCCAGATAGATCTCGCGCGCCCGGGGATCGTTGACCAACTGATCCGCTGGCCCCTCATAGACCACCCGGCCTTGGTAGATCAGGTAGGCGCGATCCACCAGCTTGAGGGTCTCACGCACGTTGTGGTCGGTGATGAGGATCCCGAGACCGCGGTCGCGCAGGCGGCGGACGATCTTCTGCACCTCGTACACCGCGATGGGATCAATGCCGGCGAACGGTTCGTCCATCAACAGAAGCCGGGGATGGGTGACCAGGGCGCGGGTGATTTCCAACCGACGTTTCTCGCCTCCGCTCAACTGGTAGGCCTTGCTCTTGGCGAGTCGCGCCAGGTCGAGTTCATCCAGCAGATAATTGAGGCGGGTCTGCCTTTCGTCGCGCGGGCAATCGACGGTCTCAAGGATCGCCCGGAGGTTGTCCTCGACCGACAGCTTGCGGAAGACGCTCGGCTCCTGGGTCAGGTAACCCACGCCCCTTCGGGCGCGGGTGTGCATGGCCATACCGGTGACATCCTCCCCAAGGAACCGGACCGTGCCTTCATCCGGGCGGACGAGGCCCACCACCATGTTGAACGAAGTGGTCTTGCCGGCACCGTTAGGACCCAACAATCCCACGATCTCTCCCGCGTTGACGTGGATCGTCACGCCATCCACCACCCGCCGCTTGCCGTATTCCTTGGCCAGACCCTCCACCGTCAGCAGACGCCGGTCTTCGCCGCCCGTGCCCGCCGGCGTGGCTTCCGTCGCGGTGGATGGTTTCTGGCTCATGCGCGACAGGCACGTTGCCCCGTCTGGATCACGGTTTGGTTGGGCCGGCTGCCGGCGGATTGGTGGCACGCCGGAAAAGCCCGGAGTTGCGGAAGAGCTCCGGATTCAACTCGGTGATCTGGTGGCCGGTGGAACGGATGCGCCCGGTGGCGACGTCGTAGATGACATTCGTCCCGCGCATGGTGCCCTGAGGTGCCACCACCCGGGTGTCGCCTCCGGAAAGGGTGACGATCTCGTTGGTGGCGGTATAGACGGCGCGTTCGCCGTAGGCCCGGATGACGACCGGAGCATCGCCGGGTCGCCGCCCGGGACGGACGATCTCGATGACCACGTTGGTGGTGGCGATCAGCGATTCGAGACGGTTGGTTTCCTTCTGCGGCTGCGCGAGCAGGTCGCCGCAGGTGAGCTTCAACAGGCCCGGCACATCGACCCGCACGTTGCCCACGTAGTGATAGGCACCGGCCTTGAGGTCCATCTCCGCCCAGTCGCTCTCGATCGGAGCGCGGGCTTCCTGCGCCAGCAGAACGCTCCCGGCG